>CACZPH010000001.1 GCA_902783025.1 uncultured Eubacteriales bacterium
AAGAATCCGGAAGCGAATATTCCGAGTCCGCACAAAAGGAACGAGAACGAAGCGACGAAGATGGCGTGAGAAGTAAGCGCGTATAGTGCGGAATAAAAATCAACCGAAAACGCGTCCGAAACGGAACAAGTCGATAAGGCGCGGCGCAAAGTCAATTTTTTACACTAAAAAGCGCAAACGCGCACGTTTTTACGCTTGCGCGGCGCGGAATAAATATGGTATTATATAAGTACCGAAACAGGGAGAAAGAAAATGGACAGAAATCAGACTTTACGCGCCATAGACGAGGCGAAAATAATCGTTATTTTACGCGGACTCGACCGCGAACAGCTTATCGGTGCGGTCGGAGCCATGCGCGAAGGCGGAATCAAATGCGTCGAGGTGACCTTTAACGCGAAAGGAAACCCGAGCGACGAGACGGTGGCGGCAAATATAGCCGAACTCATAAGGCTGTATCCCGATATGCATATAGGCGCGGGAACGGTGCTTAATCGCGCGCAGGTCGATCTCGTAAAGGCGGCGGGCGGCGAGTATATAATTTCGCCCGACGTAAACGTCGAAGTAATAGAATACACGCGAAAAGTCGGCTTGGTTTCCATACCCGGCGCGCTTACGCCCAGCGAGGCGACGAGCGCGAACCGAGCGGGAGCGGACTACGTGAAGTTGTTCCCCAACGCGGTAATGGGACCGGCGTATCTCAAAGCGATTGCCGTACCGCTGAGCCACATAAAGTTTCTCGCGGTAGGCGGGGTAAACGAGCACAATCTCGGCGAGTATATGCGCTCGGGAGCGGCGGGCATAGGCGTCGCGTCCGCGATCGTCGACAAAACCGCGGTCAAAAACAAAGACTGGAAAACGGTCGCCGCCAAAGCGAAAGCCTACGTTGACGCAATGCGCGAAAGCGAAAAAGAATAAAAACCGAAAAAAATCGCCGCTGTCGGCGGTTTTTTCGTTTATTGCGCGCACAAACGGAAAATACCGCGTGCGAAAACAAAAAAACGGTTGAAAAAATCACGTAATTACTGTATAATATAATTACGCGATGTTCCGCGGGTTTCGGCGCGGAAAAAACAAAGACGAAAAAGCGACTCGTTTCGGCCGCTGCCCGAAATAGCGATAGAGAGGTAAATACATGAAAAAACTGATTTGCGCGCTGTGCGCTTTCGTTTTGGCGCTGGTGTGCGCTCCGTGTCCGTTGTGCGGCTGTACGGGAAGCGGCGGCGAATACGAAATAGCGTTTATTTCCGACGTGGGGCAACTTGACGACGCGAGTTTTAATCACGCGTCGTACGTCGGAGTTGCGGAGTACGCCGAGGAAAACGGCAAAACATATGCGTCCTATACGCCCGCGGGCGGTAACGGCGCAACCGCAAACGACAAAATCAACGCAATGCGCAAAGCGATAAAAAACGGCGCGAAGGTCATCGTGGCGCCGGGATATCTTCAGGCGCAGGCTATCGAAACGGTCGCCGCCGAGAACCCGACGGTCAAATTTCTTTTTATTGACGGCTGGGCGCTTCCCGACGGGAGCGGCGGGCATCTGAAAAACGTCGCGGCGGTTTCGTATCGCGAGGAAGAGGCGGGATTTTTCGCCGGATACTGCGCGGTCAAGAACGGGTATAACAGTCTCGGCTTTACCGGCGGCGGAGCCGGAACGGTCGTCTCGGTAAACAAATACGGTTACGGATTTTTGCAGGGAGCCAACTACGCCGCCGTCGAAAACGGGCTTGCGGACGGCGCGATCAAGGTAAAATACAGTTTTCGTTACGGCGACACGTTCTCGCCTTCGGACGAGCTCGAAAAGCAGATAAAGGGCTGGTACGAAGAGGGGACCGAAATAGTTTTCGCTTGCGGCGGCGCGATGATCGAGAGTGTGATCAAGGCGGCAAGCGGCACCCAAAACGGCAAAGTGATCGGCGTGGACGTGGACCAGAGTCCGCTCTCAAGCCGCGTAATCATGAGCGCGGTAAAAGGACTTTCGGAAGCCGTGCGCTACGGTCTTAACCGTGCGTACGACGGAAATTGGGCGGATATAGGAGCCAAAGAAAAGGTGCTCGGAGCGGCGGAGGACGCCACGGGAGTCGTTTTTGCGAGAACCGGCGGCAAACAGCAGGTCAAGAGCCTTACGGTGGAAGCTTACACGACGCTCAGGAACGAAGTAAAGCGCGGCGCCGTGACCGTCGACGACGTCCCGCCTATAAGCGATCTTGTGGCGGAGGGACTTACAAAAATCGACGTTACCGCCTATAAATGATCTTGCCGGCGGCTTTCGGGCGAAGGGCTCGGACCTTTCGGATTGACAAACGCGCGCGCGAGTAGTATAATATTTTCAATAATCCCACGGAGAACCAAATGGAACTTTACCGCAAATACAGACCCATGACTTTCGATCAGGTCATAGGGCAAAATCATATCACCGGAACGCTCATAAACCAGGTGGAGAAAAAGCGCGTCGGCCACGCGTATCTTTTTACGGGAACGCGCGGCACCGGCAAAACCACGTGCGCCAAGATCTTCGCGAGGGCGATCAACTGCCTCAGCCCCAAAAACGGCAGCCCCTGCGGCGAGTGCGAGGTGTGCAAGTCGCTCTCTAAAGGCGGCAATCTCGACGTAATAGAAATGGACGCCGCGTCCAACAACGGCGTGGATTCGGTACGCGACATAATAGAGCAGATCAAGTATCCCCCGGTAAACGGCAGCAAAAAGGTTTATATCATAGACGAAGTGCATATGCTTTCGCCCGGCGCGTTCAACGCTTTTTTGAAGACGCTCGAAGAGCCGCCGCCGTACGTCGTGTTTATTCTTGCCACGACGGAAGTGCACAAACTTCCGCAGACGGTCGTTTCGCGGTGTATGCGGTTTGATTTCCGCCTGGTGCCCACGGCGCAGATAAGGGAGAGAGTAAAAGAAGTTTACGACGGCGAAGGCATCGAATACGAACCCGACGCGCTCGACCTCATTGCCCAGGCGGGCGAGGGCAGCGTGCGCGACGCGCTGTCGGTCGCCGACAGATGCGTAAAAATAGGCGAAAAAGTCACTTACGACGACGTTGCCGACGTGCTCGGGACCAGCCGCAAATCGGACATATACGCGCTTTTCGACGCGGTAAGCGCGGGATCGGTGGGCGACGCGCTCAAAGCGGGAGAAAAAATAAGCAAACAAGGCAAGATCCCTTCGGTAGTGGCGAAAGATCTCGTCACTTTTGCGAAAGACGTGTTGCTTTGTAAGACCGCCGGAGCGGCGAACCTCGGCGGCAGCGACGAGAGTAAACGCGAGATAGAAACGAGGGCGGAGCGCACGACGGTAAACACGCTGATCGGCATGATCAAAGTATTTTCGTCGATCGACGCGGATCTGAGATATTCGACGTCGCCCGCGATCACTTTCGAAATGGCTTTGGTGCGCGCGGCGAAAATGTACGACGACGATTATTCGTCGCTCGAAGAACGCGTGTCGAGGCTCGAGCGCCGCGGCGTCGCGGCGGCCGTTCAGCCCGAAAAGGAACCCGAGCAAAAAAAAACTTTAAATGATTCGCGCCCTATGGACGCGCAAGGTATATGGGGACGGCTTACGACGTACTTCAGACAAAACGAATCGATGACGTTTTACTCCGCGGTCGGCGCGCAGACGGATATCAGGATCGAAGGCGAAAACCTTATCGTGACGACCGATCCGGCGTCTTTCGACACGCTCGTATCTCCCGCGTGCCACGACGCGCTCGTCAGGGCGCTGAAGGAAGACGGGGTAAACCTCAGGATAGTGATCGAGATAAAAAAAGGCGGCGTGGATATGGATAAAGAAGCCGAGCGTATGCAAAAACTCGCTATGCCCGCGCCGGTGAACGTTTATAAAAAATAAAAACAGGAGCGTAATATGGCAGGATACAGAGGCAATATGGGCGGCGGCATGAATATGCAGGCTATGATGAAACAGGCCCAGAAATTACAGGAACAGATGCAGAAGGCGAGAGAGGAACTCGAAGATTCGCTTTTTGACGGAACGGCGGGCGGCGATCTGGTCACGGTAACGCTCGACGGCGCGAAAAAGATCGATTCGATCCGGATCAAGCCCGAAGCGGTCGACCCCGACGATATCGAAATGCTCGAAGATCTGCTCGTCGCGGCTTTTAACGACGCGTACAAGCAGGTCGAAGAGATGGAAAAAGAACTCATGCCCGCGGGTATGGACGGATTCGGACTATGAAACAGATAGAAAGCGTTTCGGATCTGGCGGCTCTGTTTTCGTCGCTGCCCGGCGTGGGACCGAAAACCGCGCAACGTTACGCCTATGCGGTCATAGATTGGGAAGACGAGCGCGCGCAGGCTTTTTGCGACGCGGTAAAACGCGTCAAGTCGACGGTTAAACGTTGTTCGGTGTGCGGAATGTTTACCGACAAGGACGTTTGCGATATTTGTTCGACGCGCGACAAGTCGGTTATTTGCGTGGTAACGCACCCCAAAGACGTGCTCGCGTTAGAGAAAATCAGCGGATACAAAGGCGTTTATCACGTGCTCGGCGGCACGATCTCGCCGCTCGACGGCAGAGGCCCCGACGACATCAACATCAAAGGTCTCTTATCAAGGCTCGACGGCGTGGAAGAGGTGATCATGGCGACCAATACGGACGTCGAAGGCGAGGCGACGGCGGTTTATATCGCGAAACTTCTCAAGAATTTCGGCGTGAAATGTACGAGACTCGCTCAAGGTATAAGCATGGGCAGCGAAGTCGAGTACGCGGACGAAGTGACGCTTACGCGCGCTATGCTCAGCCGTACCGAATTGTAAAGGAGAAATAATGGACACGGGTTTTGTGACAAAACTCAACACCGCTCTCATCAAGGGAGCGAAGGATATAGAGCTCGAAAAGGGCGATTATTCGGCGGGCAAAGCTATCGTTTGCGTAGAAGGTCGCGACGGCGTCACGCTGGATTTTTGCGAGTCGTCGGTCAGCGGCGAGCGTTCTTTTATCGAGGTCAAAAATTCGACCGTAACGATCAAAAATCTTAATTTTTATCAGACGGGGAAAGAAGATTTTGCCGTAAGAATATCCGGCAGAAGTCGCGTGGTAATAGAAAATTGCCGTTTTGTCACGGGGTTCGGAGCGATATCCGCCAATATGGTGGGCAAAGTGGAAATAAAAGGATGCTTTTTTTCGGACGCCGACAAAAACGCCGACAAGAAGAGCAACGGACTTTTCGTATACGGGGATATCGAAGCGACGATCGAAGACTGCGTGTTCAACGCGCTCGGCGGCGACGCGATCCTTATTGCCGACAACAAGCTCGGCTTTACGAAAATCACCGGCAATTCTTTCAAGCGGTGCAAGACGGGCATAAGAAGCAAAGGCAGGACTTACGCGCAGATAAACAACAACTATTTTCTCGTATATTCGTACGCGATAGGATTTTTCCCGTCCGTTTCGCGCGAACCCGGGCTCGGAGCGGTAAAAGCCGAAATAGAATACAACCTTTTCGACGAGTGCGCGAGCGAAAGCCTGGCGACTATCGAGGCACATCCCGGCGGGATGGAGAGGTTTACGCACGGCGAGATCAAGATAGAAAACAATATTTTTTCGCAAAAAACCCGTCCCGTTTTATACTCGGACGGCGTGGAAAACCTTTCGTTTAAGGAAAACAACGTTTGCACGAGCGGCGAAAGCACCGTTATAAACGGCTACGTCAACGGCAAGAAGGCGTAAACGATGGTAAGGGTTCTACACGTTTTGTCGTCGCTCTCAAAAAGCGCGGGTGTGGCGGGAGTGATCATGAATTACTACCGCAGGATCGACCGGACGAAAGTCGGGTTTGATTTTTTGTGCTTTAAACCCGCCGAAAAATCGTACGAAGACGAAGTTAAGCTCTTAGGCGGCAGGGTGTTTTATCTTACAATGCCGCGTATAGGTCAAGTGGGCAAATGGCAGAAAGCTCTCTACGACTTTTTCGCCGAAAACTCCGGAGAGTGGGATATCGTACACAATCACGAGATTTCTTTTTCGAAGCATCTTTTCCGAGCGGTAAAAAAGTCGACCGGGGCGATATGTATCGTGCATTCGCACCTTACCGCATTTTCGGAATCGCGGCTCAAGTCGATCCGCAACCGGATATTTTGCGCGGGCTACCGCAAGTACGTAGATTATTATTTCGCCTGCTCCGCCGAAGCGGGAAGGGTGTTCGGCGGCAAAAAGTTCAGGATACTCAACAACGCCGTCGATCTCGACAAATTCGCTTTCGATCCGGAAGCGCGACTTAAAATACGCGACAAGTACGGAATTAAGGAAGACGAGTTGCTTATCGGGCATTTAGGCAGGATATGCAAGCAAAAAAACCAGGGGTTTCTCATAGGCGTTCTCGCCCGCGTCCCGGAAGCGAAATTACTTATAGCCGGAGCCGGCGACGGGAGCAAACTCGTTGAAGAAGCCGAAAAAAAAGGCGTAAGCGACAGGTTTATTTTCGCGGGGATAACCTCTGAGCCGCAAAAGTACCTGTCGGCGTTCGACGTTTTCGCCCTGCCTTCTCTTTACGAAGGCTTGCCGGTAGTCGGCGTCGAGGTGCAGGCGGCGGGGCTGAAGTGCGTAATGACGGATTCGCTTGCCGAAGACGCCTTCGCCACCGATTCGGCGGTGGGGCTGAAACTCGACGAAAAGTTATGGGCGAGCGAACTCGCGAAAAGATCCGCGCGCGCGGACAACGCGGAGACGCTTAAGAAAAAAGGCTTCGATATAAACGCCGAAGCGGATAAGCTTGCCGAATTTTACTCGGCGGCGAAGGAGCGCGAATGATCGAACTCGGCGAAAACGAAGTAAGAGAAATAAGGCTTTCGATCCTTAAGAGCGTTTGCGACGTTTGCGCAAGACGGGATCTAAAAGTTTACCCGGTATTTTCCACGCTGCTCGGCGCCGTGCGGCACGAAGATTTCGTTCCGTGGCTGATAGGCGCGGAAATCTGCCTTCCCCGGCCGCATTACGACGAACTTCTCACGTGCTTTGACGAAGAAGCCAAGGCAATGGGGCTGAAGTATCGCGTCGTAAGGCCTTTTACGCAGGACGCGCCGTCTCTTGTGGCGCACATCGAAGACGTCGACACCGCGATAGTCGAAAGCGGCGAGCCTACGCGAGGCGTAGGCGTATCCGTCTATCCGATAGACGGCTTGGGCGACGATCCCGATAACGCCCGCAAAATCGCCCGGAAAGTCAATTATCTTTGCCTTGCGTACAAACTCAAGATTGGAGATAAAGAGGCGGTTTTGCGCGAAAAAAGCGCGCTCGGAAGGCTTAAGATAAGAATGCTTGCGCGGCTCAATAAGATTTCGCGGATAGAGGCGGCTATCGAGGCGTCGTGCAGAGAGCGTTCTTTTGCGGACTCGAAGTATCTGGGAGTGATCGTCAGCGCTCACGGCGAAAAGACCGTGTTTGAGCGCGGCGTTTACGAGAGCGGCGAGAAGAGGAATTTTTCGAGCGCGCAAGTGGAAGTCATGGCGGGCTACGACGAATTTTTGACGGCGGTTTACGGCGAATATATGCTGTTTCCGCCCACCGAAGAAAGAGGGAACAGAGCCTTTAAGGCGTACAAAAAAGACGAAAAAATCCAGGAGAAATTATGAAAATAACCGAAACGGCACAAAACTTCAGAATAGTCGGCGACATTATTTCGTGCGAAATCTACGGCGACGGACACATTAACCGCACGTATTTGCTCGTTACGAGTAAGAAAAGATACATTTTACAGAAAATAAACACCGCGCTTTTTACCGAGCCCGACAAGCTTATGGCTAATATCTCGGCGGTCACCGAGTACCTTCGCGCGACAAGACCGGACAAGCAAACGCTCACCATCGTGCCAACTCTTCAAGGCGAAACGTATTACAGCGACGAAACCGGCGCGTACAGGGTATTCGACTTTATCGAGGGCGCGCAGGCGTACTCGTCGGCGAGCAAGGAGCTTTTCGCGGCTTCCGCTACGGCTTTCGGCGGGTTCGCCGACGACCTTTCGGGCTTTAACGCCTCGGTGCTATACGAGGTTTTGCCGCGTTTTCACGATACCGTAAAGCGCCTTGCCGACTTTAAGGCGGCGGTAAAGGAAGACAAGGTAAACCGCGTAAAGGACGTAAAAGACGAGATAGAGTGGTTTTTATCGCACGCGGTATACGCCGATATGCTCACTTCGCGCCTTGCCGACGGCAGACTTCCGCTCAAGGTAACGCACAACGACACGAAACTCAACAACGTCATGATCTCGCCTTCGGGCGAGCCCGTCGCGGTCATCGATCTCGATACCGTAATGCCCGGAACGGTTTGCTACGACTTCGGCGATTCGATAAGGTTCGGTTGCAATACGGCGGCGGAAGACGAGCCGGATCTTGACAAAGTGCATTTTTCGCTCGACTACTATTACGCGTATTACGACGCGTACGTCGCCGCGTATCCCAAAATGACCGCGGAAGAGAAAAAAATGCTGCCCTTCGGCGCGATAATAATGACTTACGAGTGCGGAATGCGTTTCCTTACCGACTACCTTTGCGGCGACACGTATTTCAGATGTACGCGGGAAGGTCAGAACTTAGACCGCGCCCATACGCAAATGCGCCTTGTGGACGAGATGATAGACAATCTCGCCGCAATGAGCCGCGGATAAAGAGCAAAAAGCATAAAAGAAAAAGCCTCCTTATAACGAGGAGGCTTTTTTGTTACGGGTTATTTTTTGATAAGGTCGCGGAAGTTCTTTATTACGTGGAAAGTCGAATAGTTGGAGTCGTGGAACGAGTGCGCGCCGTTGTACGCCGTGCGGCACAGATACAGTATATCGTCGCCTTCGATAAAGAAATCCACGTACTGGAAGCCGACTTTTTGCGGATCCTCGTAGCGCTTGTCGATGAGCGGCGTTACCACTTCCCAGTGGTCGAGATCGCGCGAGGAAAGCAGGGCGAGAAGGTTTCGTTGCGTCTTGGGTTCGTCGAGGCGGAGCGAAGCGATAGAGTAATACGTATCGGACTTTTCGTCGTACTCAATGATAAACTTGGACAAGTTTGCGGGGAAGTTTATCACGCGGTCAAACTCGAGCGGCGCGTCGGGATCGGACGTGTTTACGCGGTAAGCGATAATCTTTTTTTCGCTCGTGGTGTAGCGCATGAGGCTGTACAGCTTTCCGTCTTTGCCGAAGACGAGCGTGCCTTCGATATTGCCTTTGTCGCCGTCGGGCGCGGTGCCCGGCCAGTTTTTGTTATACTTTACCGGCGGGGTAAAATGCCAAACGGTCGGATCGAGAAGGTCCGCGTCTTCCGAAACCGAGAAGATCATCGGCGCGTGGCAATATTCCTTATTGGGCCACGATCCCCACTCGATAGTGAAGTAAAGTCTTCCGTTGTATCTTACGACGTTTTCGGGGTTTTTGTGAACGCCGACTTCGCCGGCCTTGCCGTTGGAGCCGCGGAGAATGGATTTGGGCGCGGTCCAGGTCCTGCCCTCGTCGTAGCTCGCGCCTATGAGAAGGTCGCCGTACTCGGTGGACGTAGCGAGCATATACAGCACGCCTTTATGAACGAAGAGTTTGCCCCAGAAGCACGGCATCATGTCGCATTGATACTTCCATGTTTTGCCGTTGTCGTAAGAAATATAGATAAGCGTGAGATTTTGCGGATAGTCGTGCTCGTACAGGTCCATGCTCGCGACCAGCGCGCCGCTCGGCATACGCACGAACGACGGCGAGCAAAGGTATTTGCCCGAAAAAACGTACGCGTTGTCTTCGGGGTGCAGGTAGTTTACCACGGTGCCCAGAGGCTTGCCTGTACGGAAAAGGCGCACGCGGCTCTTTTTGCCGTTTGCCTCGACGTAAAACTCGTAGTCCGCGCCTTCTTTGAGCCCTTTTATCTCAAACTCGTCCGCGTCGGTTTTGCCCGCTTTCACGAATTCGCCTTTGCCTTTTTCGCGGCAAAATATGCTTTTTTCGCCGCCTACGGGGAGCCACTCGAACTTTGCGCCGTCCTCGAAGGGTGCGAGGCGGCAGATATAAATATCCCCCGTTTCGAAGAGCAGCGGCGAGTAAGGTCTGTACGACCAGGAGTCGTGTCCTATCATCATTATTCTCCTTTATTTATATTCAAAGTTTTTTCGAGCGCGTCGGTCGCGGTTTTCATTTGTTTCACGCACGACTTGGCGTAGTCGTCAAGCGTCGCGCCCGGTTTGTTGCGGGCGATAAGGGCGGAAGGCATACCGCACAGCCCCATCGAGTATTTGGCGGTAAGAGGATAGGTAAGTCCGCCTTCGATAAAGCCGAAAGTTCCGATTACGCCCTGGACTATCTCGGCTTTTTCGGGCTCTTTTTCGAAGTTTCGGGTAAGGTAAGCGTAGAGAGCGGGGTGGAAGTTGCACATTATTCCGCAGTATCCGTCCGCGCCCGCGCGCATACTCTCGAGCAAAGTCTGACAGTTGGCGTTGAGAAGCTTGAAATGCGACCCCTTGAGGACTTCGCAGCGCCGCGCTATCTCCGCGCCGTCGCAGCACGTGTCTTTCATGTAGTAAAATCTTCCCGTGCTTACCGCCCACTCCAAAACCTTTTTGCTCACGAGCCTTTTGTACGGCACCGGGCACTCGTAGAGTCCGAGTTTGGCGTCTTTCGGAAGGCGGGAAATGAGCTTTTCGGCGTTACGTATCAGGGTTTCGTCGCTTTCGCCCTCTTTGCAGAGGCGGTTTGTGATAAGGATCAGCGCGTCCGTACCCGACTCGTAAACGGCGTTGAGTTCGCGCGCCTGATCTTCGAAGTCGTCCGAGATATGTCCGGACGAAACGACGGTAAAAGGCCTGCCGTGCTTGCTTTCGAGATATTTTGCACGCGCGTAAACGCGGCGGTTAAGTTCGGTGCGCTCACTTAGCGACAGCTGAAATATCTCGCTCGACAAGCACGTCGCGAATATCCCCGTAAGCCCTGCGGAAAAGTAGTAGTCCACGTATTTTTCCGCTGCCTCAAAGTCGATTTCGCCGTTTTCCTTATATGGCGTGATCATTGTGGTAAACGATTCTTTCATAATTCTCCTTCAGGCGCCGCCTTAAATATGAGGTCGCGCCTTGCCGTATGATACCGCGTTAATCCGTCGCTCGGCTCGGTTGCGTACGCATAAGTACGCGCCCGTCGCCTTACGTCGTCGACTTTTTTATTATACCACCGCAAAAGACAAAACACAATACAAAAACAAAAATAAGCGATTATATTTTTTGTCCCAGTTTAGGTGCGCGGAAAGCGGTATAATACGGCTATGTTACCTTTATACGAAGAACATATTTTTCGCAAAGAACGCCGGGCAAAGCGGTTAAGACGCGCCGCGACGAGAGTACGGCGCAAAATAGCGGCTCTTACGGGTAGGTTCGGTACGTGGCACGCCGTATACGTTAGCGGAGAGTGGATTGACGACGAAGCTCTCGTTTTTCGCCCGTCGCACGAAATAACGATCAAAAATCCGCACATAAGGTATCTTAAGCGCAAAGATATCGGGTGGTTCAAAAATTACGCCTCGCGCGTAGTGCGCCGCGCTCCTATCAAGGACAAGATACCGCACGGTAGCGCGTACAAAAAGTATTTCGATCTTCAGTGGACGTTGGTGTAGAATATGAACAAGAAAAACAAAATAATATTTCTCGACGTGGACGGGGTTCTCAACTGCCCGACGACAAAAGACAGGGTGGGCGACTGCTTGGGCGTGGACGAGCGCAAAGTCGCGCTTTTCAGTACGCTCGTTTTGCGCAGCCGAGCGAAAATAGTGCTGACCTCTACCTGGAAAGACGGCTGGTACAAGCGCAAAGCGGACAAGATAAAGCAGGACGAATTCGGCGATAGACTTGACTCGGCATTGGGCAAGTTTTCGCTTGAGATTTACTCCAAAACGCGCGACAACAAACCCTATGCGCGGCGCGGGCATAAAAGCGTGGCTTAGAGGCAAAAAAATCGATACGTTCGTCATTTTGGACGACGTGCAGTTCGATTACGACGACCAAGACCTCACGCCTTATTGGGTGAAAACCGACCCGAAGCGCGGCTTGACTGTCGCGGACGTAATCCGCGCCGAAAGCATACTTTGCGGCAAAGAAAAAACCGACCGGTAAGGTCGGTTTTGTTTGTCAGCCGTCAAGCCCGACAAAGTCGAATTTGCGCGGGTTGTGGCGAATGATATAGTCGATATACGTCGCTACCATTTTGGCGGTCAACAGATAGCCCATGGGGTTGAGGTGCCCGTTAAGATAATAGTCGTCGTGGAACTTTTTGTCGTATTCGGGCGCGTAAGTATAGAAGTCCAGCACGAAGCCGAACTCGAGGCGCGAGGCGAAGTTTTCGAGCACTTGGGCGTGCGCGGCTTTGAGCGCGTCTTTTTCGGCGGTATCGGCATAACCTCTGGGCATCGTCATAAGGAAAAACTTAGCCTTCGGGTTGATTTTTTTGAGCCGCGCGATAACGGTAGCGTAGCAACCCGAGAAGGAATCGTCGTTGTTTTCCCACTCGTCGAGGCTCGCTTTATCGGGGTTGCCGATCGGCATATTTTTCCCAAACAAATCGTTTACGCCGAGCGCTATTATATACGCCTGACACTTCTTGTCCGGGTTCCAGAAGTCGTTCTCGTCCGCAAAGGAGTCGAGGTACCATTTCGCGGTCATACCCCCGCGCGAAAAGTTGTAAACTTTGCTGCCGGTCATGCGCGCGATGAACTGTCCCCACGAATACTCGTACTTGTCGATGTATTGCCAGCCGCCGCCCTCGGCGGGGATCTGAAACTCGCCCGAAGAGAGCGAGTCGCCCACGCACCCGATAGTGCGGAAAACGGCGGTAAACCCGCCGTCGGACAAAAGTTCGTCGAGCGGGCGCTCGGTTTCGTCGTTAAAAACAGGATATTTCATAGCGGCCTCCTTTCGGGTATATTATAAAGACGGCGTAGGTAAAAGTCAAGCATTTTGCACTTGACTTCGGGCGCGGGTATAGTGTATAATAATATTATGCAAAGAGAACCCAAACAACGCAGATGCGTATATTGTTTCCACCGCGTTCCGGACGAAAAAGTCGTTTGTCCGCATTGCGGCAGGAGAGTGGATAGGGGCGTGGAAAAGATTTACGCGCGTAAGCCGCTCGTTTTGGCGGCGGCTGTTGTAATGTCCGTAATGTGCGCTTTTATGCTGTACGCGATAGTCGTTCTGATCGACTCGAACCTCGCGGTAAGTTATATGCTTGCCGCCGACGGTTACCGCGCCACGCTCGAAGGGTCGTGGCTGTATTTTCTCGAAGAAGCGGGGCTGACGTTCCGCGCGATCAAGAGCGTTCTGCTTGCGGCGGTGCTGGCGCAGTGTATCGTTTTTCTCGCGAGCGCGGCGATGACGTACAACGCGTACGTGTGCTACTTTAAGAGAAAACACGTGATAATGCCCTTTAAGATCTGCACGCTTATCATCGTCAGCCGAATAGCGGGGATACTGCTTCTTATCGACAAGGACGTGTCGGTCAAGGACGGCGCGCCCGCTCAAGCGGAGAAAAACGCCGAAGCGGCGGGAAGCGCAACGGAAAACGGCGAAAATTAAAAATAAAAAACTATTGACTTAATGACTTCGGTCATAGTATAATAACAGTACCAAACATAAGGAGAAGATTATGAAGAATTGCAAAAACTGCGGCGCGAAAATAGAGGACGACGCTAAGTTTTGTCCTACTTGCGGCGCCAATCAAGATGAGGCGCAACCCGCCGCTCCCGTAGATCCGTACGACGATTCTCCCGCACCCGCGGCGACGGAAACGGTCGCGACCGAAACGGCGAACGGCAATAAAAAATGCGAATTTTGCGGACTCGAAGTGCCCGCGTCCACGCAGGTTTGTCCCAAGTGCGGATTCAGATTCGACGGAAAACAAACTCATCCGGGAGTTTCCAACAAGAGTCCGTTGCTGCTCGCGGCGGGGATATTTATGATCATCGCTTGTATCGCGGCGTTCGGCTCGCTCGCGCGTTATCTCATGGAAGCGTCGGCGATCGTCGCTAAAGGCACGCTCGAAGGCTCGAATTACGAAAATATGATCCAGACGTTTGAGAGCGCGGGATACAGCGCGGCCCAAATGGTCGACATGGTAAGCACGATGCTCAGGACCATAGCCGTAATATCCCTCATACCGCTCGCTTGGCAGATCCCGATGACCGTACACGTCTTTAAGGCTCGTGCGCGCGGAACTGCTATCGGCACGGCGTTTAAGGTATGCACGCTCCTGTTTGTCAGCCTTATTTCAGGGATCCTGCTTCTCGTAGACAAGACAGGTCAGCAAAACTGAAACCACAGCGAAAACTCGCCCGTAAGACAAGGGCGGGTTTTTGATAAGAGGAGAGTAAAATGAACGTTTGCCCCAAATGCGGAAAACAAGTAGATGCCGATCAGGGAGTTTGTCCTTCCTGCGGCAGCAGTATTTACCCGAGCGTATCGACCGCTAACCCGTATCTTTCCAATCCCCTCGCCCGCTCGCGCAAAAAACAAGAGATCGGCGACGTCAACGACCGTAAATGCCCCACTTGCGGCTCTACGGTGCCTTTTTCGTCGGCGACGTGTCAAAACTGCGGCGCGTGGGTAGGCGGCGGAGCGACGGACAAAACCGAATACAATACCGGCTTTATGGTGGCGGCCGGTGTGCTTACGGCGATAAGCGCGGTTTTTTCGCTCGCGCTTTTCGTGCTGTTTTTGGTGCTTTTCGTCGTCGCCACCCCCGAATCCCTTACCGGCACGGTGCTCGAGTTTTATACGGCTTTTCCCGCCGAGGCGGTCAATAACGCGCTTTTGCTTACGTCTTTTGTGTGCCTTTTGTCGCTTTCATGGCTCGTGCCGTCCGTGTTCGTCATATTCAAGCGCGCCGAGAGCGGGGAGCGCATAAGCATAGCCTTCAAGCTTTTCGCCCTCGTCTTTATCAATATCCCCGCGGGTATTTGCCTGTTCCTTGCCGGCGGCAACGTAAAGTAAAGATTTCCCCGCCGTAAGGCGGGGGTTGTTTTTGTCTTTCGCCTTGACAGCGGCGGTTAAATATGCTAATATTTAAAAAAGCGCGTTTTTCGGTCGGGCAAAGACGAAAGGGCGGGCGGAGAATCATGAAAGGCTGCATTATTACCAACGCTTTTTTCAAAGCGGACGAATATTTATATCAGGCGCGGCGAATGCGCGAAGAACTAACCAAAGCGGGCGCGGAAGCGGATATCGTTTCCAACGCCGTTTTTCCCGTGCTTATCGAAAACGGAAAGATAACGACGACTCTCGGCGGCTACGATTTTTTCGTGTACTGGGATAAGGACAAGTACGTTCTTAAGGCGCTTGAGAGCCTCGGTAGGCCGATTTTCAATTCCCCGAACGCGATAGAAGTATGCGACGACAAAGTGCTTACGTATCTGGCTCTTTCCGGGGTCGTGCCGCTCGTCGACACGATACCGGGCGCGCTGTGCTACGACGAAAAACAGGTTTTGCCGGGCGAAGAATTCGACCTTATAGAGCGAAAGTTCGGCTACCCCGTAATAGTCAAGGAGTCGTTCGGATCGGGCGGCAAAGGCGTGTTTTTGGCGCGCTCCAGACAAGAGATCGAGGAGATCGCGGACAGGGTGAAATGCAAGCCGCATTTGTTTCAGCGCTTTGTCGCGGAGAGCGAAGGCAAAGACCTTCGCGTTATCGTTATAGGCGGTAAAGTCTTGGGCGGAATGTTGCGAAAGGGCGCGGATTACCGCTCCAACGTAGGCTCGGGCGGTGTGGGCGAAAAGCACGACGTACCTTCCGATATCGCGGCGGCGGCGGAAAAGGCGGCGCTCGGAATAGGGCTCGACTACTGCGGCATAGATTTTTTGGCGGACAAAGGCGGGTTTTACGTGTGCGAAGTAAACTCAAACGCTTTTTTCCACGCCTTCGAGCGCGCGACGGGCTTAAACGTCGCGGCGGCGTACGCGGCGCACATACTCAAAAAGCTGAAAAACGGCAAAACTTAACGTTGAGTTTAGCGGCGCAAAACGCTTGCAAAAACCAAAAAGCAAGTCTATAATATAAGCGAAAAAAAACAAGGAGTGATATATCATGATAAAAGTAGACGTTATTTCGGGATTTTTGGGAGCGGGCAAAACCACTCTTATCAAGAAGCTTTTCGCCAGCTGCATGGGCAAAGAAAAGATCGCGCTCATCGAAAACGAATTCGGCGAGATAGGCATCGACGGCGCTTTTCTCAAAGGCAGCGGTGTAAACATCAAGGAGATCAACGCGGGCTGCATTTGCTGTTCGCTCGTGGGCAATTTCGAGTCGTCGATGAAGGAGATCGTCGACAAGTACGCGCCCGATCGCATAATCATCGAGCCGAGCGGCGTGGGCAAACTTTCGGATATAGTAAGGGCTGTCGAGAAAGTCGACGCCGACCTTAAACTCAATATCGTGGCGACGGTCGTAGACGGCGGCAAAGTCAAAATGTATATGAAGAACTTCGGCGAATTCTATAACGATCAGGTCAAGGAAGCCAATACGATAGTTATGTCCAAGACCGACAAACTTTCGCCCGAGAAGATAAAGGAGAGCTTCGATATTCTCTCGTCGATGAACTCGCGCGCGACTATCATTACCACGCCTCTTATGTTGCTCGACGGCGAAAAAGTCCTCGCAACGCTCGAGCAAAACGTCAGCCTTGTCGAGGAACTTCTCAAGCAGATCAACGCCGAGAGGGCGGAAGAGGACGAAGAGGAAGAAGAGTGCTGCCACCACCATCATCATCACGATCACGACGAAGACGACGAGCACGAGCATCATCACGACCATGACGAAGACGATGAGCACGAGCATCATCATCACGATCATGACGAAGACGACGAACACGAGCACCACCATCATCACCACGGCCACGACGCGGACGAAGTGTTTACGAGCTGGGGCAAAGAAACGGTCAAGGCGTATACCAAGAAGGAACTCGAGGATATTCTCACCGCGCTCAGCCGCGAAAACACGGGACTCGGCGTGATATTAAGGAGCAAAGGCATCGTAAAGTCCGCCGAGGGCGAAGACTGGTACTATTTCGATCTGGTCGCGGGCGACTGGGAGATCCGCACGGGCAGTCCGGACGTAGCGGGCAGAGTGGTCGTTATCGGCTCCGAGATAGACGAAGACAAGATCGAGAAACTTTTCGGCTAAGGAGAAGATATGGAATTACCCGTACTTATCGTCAACGGCTTTCTCGAGAGCGGCAAAACGCGTTTTCTCAAGGAGCTTATCGTTGACAACGGCTTTAAGCAGGACGGCAAAACGCTGATACTTGCGTGCGAAGAAGGCGAAGAGGAATACGACGCCGAGTTTTGCAAACAAAACAACTGTACCGTGAGGTTTTTCGAAAACGAAGAAGACTTCAATTCGGACAACTTCAAGAAGTATATCAAAGAAACGCACCCGTCTACCGTCGTTATCGAAATGAACGGCATGTGGAAGGAAAACGAGATAGTATATCCCAAGTATTTCGCGATCCAACAGCAGATCACGATAATCGACTCGACGACTTTCCCGACGTACTTCGCCAATATGCGCCAGCGCTTTACGGATATGCTCAAGTATACCGACGTGGTAATTTTCAACCGCGCCGACGAGTCGACCGTAGGCGGCTACAAGCGTTCGCTTCAGCTTATGGCGCGCTCCGCGAAATTCTATATGTACGGCAAAGGCGGCGAAGAATTGCACCCCGCCGACGACCTGCCTTTCGACGTAAACAAGGACGTAATCGAAGTGGGCGACGACGACTTCGGGACGTGGTTTATCGACACCTTCGACTCGCCCAAGCGATACGCGGGCAAAGTGGTTAAGTTCAACGCGCAGGTGGTTGTGCCGCAGCAAATCCCGCCGCATACCGTGGTGGCGGCGCGCCAGGCAATGACTTGTTGCGCCAACGACATTCAGCTTATAGGCCACCTTCTTTCTTACAACGACGAATTTCCGCTCAAGGAAAAAGACTGGATCTCGCTCACGGCTAAAGTTCATTACGTCAAGGCGCCCGGCAGCGAAGAAACGCGCTGCGTTCTCGAGGCGCTGGATATAAAGAAGATCCCGCAAATTCCCAATCCCGTAATTTCGCTTGTATAATACCTAAAACCCGACGAGTTCGGGTTTTTTCGTAAAATCCGTTTGCCTATCCGCGCTCATTTTGGTATAATTGTCGCATGGTAATAAGAGATATCAAACTTAACTTCGGCGAAAGCGAAGATCTGCTTCCTTCCCGCGCGCGGAAAATAAGCGGCGAGAGCGGGGAGTTTTTTCGCGTGCTGCGCAAGTCGCTCGACGCGAGGGATAAGGGAGATATCAAGTGGGTATATACCGTCGAAATATCCAAGGAGCCTTTTGAAGAAGATAAAGAAGAGGAAAAAGAATACTCGTACCCGGTCTTTCCGCCCGTAGTGGTGGGATTCGGTCCCGCGGGAATGTTCGCGGCGCTACAGTTGGCAAGGGCGGGATTTAAGCCCGTGGTATTAGAGCGCGGCAAGAGCGTGGAGGAGAGGCAAAAGAGCGTAAACGGCTTTATCGCTTCGCGCACGCTCGACACAGAGAGCAATATCCAGTACGGCGAAGGCGGAGCGGGGACTTTTTCGGACGGCAAACTCAACAGCCGAGTCAAAGACGAACTAAAAAGCAAAGTCCTCGGCGAATTCGTCCGCCACGGCGCGGATAAGAGCGTGCTCTACGACGCGAAACCGCATATAGGCAGCGACGTTTTGCCCGCGGTAGTAAAGAGCATAAGAGAGGAGATAACAGCGAAAGGCGGACGGATTCTCTTTGACTCCCGCCTCGTCGGCATAAACAAAAAAGGTGAGAAAATCGAAACTATTTCGGTACAAAACGGCGAAAAGATTTTTCAAATCGAAACGAGCGACGTTGTTCTCGCGATAGGCAATTCGGCGCGCGACACTTATAGAATGCTATATAGAGCCGGCGTTGCGGAAGAGGTCAAGGATTTTGCGATAGGGTACAGGATAGAGCATTTGCAGGAAGACATAAACCTCGCGCAGTTCGGCAGGGATCTGGGCATTCCCGCCGATTACCGCCTTGCCGAGCAAATAGGCGATCGCGGCGTGTTTTCCTTTTGTATGTGTCCGGGCGGCACGGTAGTCGCGGCAAGCAGCGAAGAGGGCGGCGTGGTAACTAACGGCATGAGCAATTTTGCCCGAGACGGAGTCAACGCCAACAGCGCTATCGTCTGTCAGGTGCGCCGCGCGGATATCGGCGGCGGCGTGGACGAAGCGTTTGAGTTTGTAAGAAGCATAGAGAAGGCGGCTTTCGTCGCGGGCGGCGCGGACTATACGGCGCCTTGCCAGAACGTCGCGGATTTTCTCGCGGGAAAAAAGACTTCGCGGCTTGGCAAAGTCAAGCCCACGTACCCGCTCGGCGTAAAACTCGGCTCGCTCGGCGGTTTGCTTCCGGCTTTTGCCGAAGACGCTATCCGCGCGGGAATAGAGAAAATGGGCGACAAGATCAAAGGGTTTTCTTCGTCAGGCACGCTTACGGGCGTAGAAGCGCGCACGTCCTCGCCCGTCCGCGTTATGCGGGGCAAAGACCGCCGCGCCGTTAATATAACCAACCTTTTCCCCATAGGCGAAGTGGGGTATTCGGGCGGCATAATGAGTTCGGCTATCGACGGGATCAGGACCGCCGAAGAGATAAAAAACAAATACCTTAAGTAGAGTCAGGCTCCCTCTTAGCAAGGGAGCCTTTTTTATTTCTTTTTTTATGCGCGGGCAAGGTGTACCCTTTTCGACTTGACAACGCCCTATTCCGCTAATATAATTAAGACGGACGACAAAAAAAGGAGTAAATTATGCTTGGAGCGATAATCGGAGATATTGCGGGATCGCGTTACGAATTCGTCAACTGCAAGAGCAGGGATTTTGAGATGATGGACTTTTATTGCGAGCCGACGGACGACAGCGTTATGACGATAG
>CACZPH010000002.1 GCA_902783025.1 uncultured Eubacteriales bacterium
ATGGCAGGGGGGCATGTATGAGACGTCCGCGACTAAAAGTTGCGGATGTTCGCGACCGCACGCGTAGCGGACGGTCCAAAGGCGGCATAAAGTTGCCGCCGCTATCGCGTCTCTGTTTTTTATTATATAAGTCATATAGAAGGCGTCCAAGCGGACGCCTTTTCTTATGGCAGGGGAGCATGGATGAGACGTCCGCGACTAAAAGTTGCGGATGTTCGCGACCGCACGCGTAACGGACGGTCCAAAGGCGTAACGATAGTAAAAATCTCATTATGTTATTTTATTTTCGCGCACGGAAAACGCTTTGTAAAATATAATTTTTCGTAAAGCAATAGGAAGTAGCGGTTTTTGCGTGAAAAAACCTTTGGCGCAATAAGGCTGCAAAAGCCAATATTTTACTTGACTTATTTTAAGATGTTTTTTATAATAATGATATGAAAAAAGTCAGCATTTATACAGACGGAGCGTGCAGCGGTAATCCCGGGAAAGGCGGTTGGTGCGCCATCCTTATTTACAACGGCCACGAAAAAACAGTAAGCGGTTTTAATCCCGACACGACGAATAACCGAATGGAGGTTTTTGCCGCAATCGAAGGTTTGAGTCAACTCAAAGAAACGTGCGAGGTTGACCTTTACAGCGATTCGGCGTACCTGGTCAACGCCGTCAATAACGGGTGGCTGGACGTATGGCAAAAAAACGGCTGGAAAGGCGCGGATAAAAAACCGGTAAAAAATACCGATCTTTGGTTTGCACTTCTTGCTAAGACAGACGATCATAAAGTACGGTTTATTAAAGTTAAGGGGCATAGCGACAACGAATACAATAATAAATGCGACAAAATCGCTCGCGCCGAAATCGATAAATGTATCGAATACTCAGAAAAGTAAAAAAAAAGCCCGAATCTTAGATTCGGACTTTTTTTTGATCAATATTTTGCTTCAAACATTTTTGATTTACGAAGTTTTTCGAACAAAAGCGCGGAAATAGGAAGATTAACGACGAATACAAGCGGCACGGCAAACGTAACGAAGTAGGATTTATCAAAAGTGATCGGCATGCCCATATACACATTGATAAGATAAATAATAAGTACAAGTTGTACAGCTATCAGGAGCCTGAACCAAAATGCCGCCTTCAAATTAAAATCATTTCGTTTTTTGCTCGCGGGATTAGCTATGAACAGCGCCGCCGCAATAATCGGGAATAACGCGTTAAGAACGATCGAGCCGATAAATACCGCAACGTCGTATTTTGTGTTTGCCAAAACGACAGTTTTGCCTATAACGTAAACCAGGAACAACTCGACAAGTATCATCAAAAACATTATTCCGGCGAAGAAAAGTCGCATATATGTATCGCGGAAATAATACATTTTTTTGTAATCGCGCTTGGTGTCCGCGCTCGGTCGAAGATGAGGAGTTTCTCCGAGCTCGGCAATTGATTCCGAAAGTTTACCGTACTTCCGCATTTTGATCTTATCTTTGATGGAAACGGACTGCGTTTCGGCAGAAAAAGACGAAGTAGTCGCTTTTGTGTCGCGCGAAAGAAGATCGTTAAGAGAGATTTTTTCGGGTTGGTTTTCCTTCTCAACGTTCACATTCGAATGTTTAACGTTGTATTTTAAAAACCCGTTATCATAATTTTCGCTATCGTCGTCTTTTAAAGAATCGTATTCTTTCTCGTAATTGCTGCGGAGCTCTTCAAGTTTTTTCGATATCTCATCGGATTCCAGTTCGTCGGATTCGAAAGACGTAGCAGAAGAAGACGAAGCGTTCTTTTTCTCTTCATCAACGATATTACGAGTAAAATAACTTTTTTCATCGCCGCTCTTCAGCATTGCGTCTATTGCCGAGGAGGTGTCAAAATGCAAATCGTCGGTATCGTTTTTCTCATGTAGTACGGGTTGTTCTTCTTTTTCTTCTATTTGTTTGTCGGGCTCGGTTTCAACTACCGTTTCGGGCTCTGTATCGGTTTTTTCTTCCTGCTCAACTGTTTGCTGACTTTGGTTTTGGTCGGGCAGAGTATATGTAATCTTTTTGGTATAAGTATAATATTCGTCGTCGGATTCATGTTCGGTCGACGACTCTGACGCTTGCGTAAACGGAGACGAAATATCGTTTACGGCGGGTTTTTCTTCCTCGTCCGAAGAGTCGGAGGGAACGAATGAAGTAGCGTCTTCCCGGTCGTTTTCGTCTTCCGTCTCGGCGTTTTCGCCATTAACGCTCTCCGCATTATCGTCGGATTGATAATCGGGCAAATCGTATTGCGCTTTAGAAATAAGACCGTCGATAACTGTTCTCGAATATTCGTATTCGTCTTGGCTTTTCTTAAAGACTTCTCTGCCCTCGTCGGTAAGACGATAATACTTACGACGTCCGCCGCCGGAAGGCTCTTCTCCCCAGTATGCTTCGATAAAGCCTTGGGTTTCAAGACGTTTTAAACAACTATAGAGTGTAGGTTGTTTGAGAATATACTGACCGTGGCTCTTCACTTCGATTTCTTTGATGATGTCATAGCCGTATCTGTCGCTATCGTATAACGCCTTAAGAATGATCGTATTGATATTGCCGCGAATCAGATCGCTGTTTATGGTCTTTGCCATATTGAATTTCTCCCAAAGGATCAATATTACTCTAAATTATAAACTATTATTTTGAAAAAGTCAATATAATTAAAGTAGTATATACAGATTTTAAGTATTATGTCAGACATAAAACGGCAAAAATGCCCAAATTACTCGTCTTTTTTCAATTTTACGGTCTTTGCGACGTCTTTTCGCATTTCTTCGCTTGTTGCGGCGTAATGCTTCTTGGTGGTATTGATGTCCTTATGACCTAAGACGTCGGCAACGATATAAATGTCGTGAGTGTCGCGATATAAGCCGGTGCCGAAGGTGCTGCGAAGTTTGTGAGGCGTTATTTTTTTGAGAGGAGAAATGATTTTAGCGTATTTTTTTACGAGATTTTCAACGGCTCTGACAGTAATGCGAGTGCCTTGCATGGACAAAAACAATGCCTCACGATCCGTGATTTTTGCCGCGAAATCTTCGTGTTCGGTCGTGTAAACTTCGAGCCAATCGAGGTAGTCGTTGAGCGCCTCGTTGACTTCTCGAGGGAAGTAAACTATCTGTTGATTTCCGCCCTTTCGGGTGATTTTGATGGCGTTTTGTTCGAAATCAATATCTTCAACGTTGATGCCGACAAGTTCACTTATACGAATTCCCGTGCCTAAAAATACAGAAATTATGGCGTTATCACGCGTTTTTGTGATATTATGCCAGCTTTTTTGACGACTTGACAAGCCGTCTCCGGATAAAGTAGTATCCAAAAGTTCGTTTACTTCGTGATTTTCGAGATACAGAATCGGTTTTTCGTGAAGTTTTACGGAATCGACTTTTTCCGCGATATTAGAAGATATCATGTCGGATTTGAACATAAATTTAAGAAACGCTCTTACCGAGCAAAGTTTACGTTCTTTGGCGTTTTCCTTGCACTTATAGATCTTACCGTCGCGTTTGTAATACGAAAGATAATCCAAAAATCGCTCGACATCTTTTGCCGTCAAAAAATCAAGATCGGCAAGAGAAATCTCTTTAACGTTCTTTTTATATTTGCGTTCAGCCAGAAAATCAAAGAAAATCCTTAGATCGCAGGCATAATTAAGACGTGTTAAAGGAGTCGTCCGCGTCTGAATGGACAAAAAGTAGTCTTCGACATAATCGGGCATCGTGGGAATGATCTCGCGTAAACGCTCGATATTATTATTGTCACGCTGTTCAAAATAAGAATTCGGATTTTTCATAAAAACCGCCCTTTGATAAATAGCTGATTATTTGTTCAAATTATTTTTATCAAAATATATTATTGAAGGATATTTGATCATATTTTACCACGATTTTAGCGAAACGTCAAGCGATTTAATTAAACTATTCGCAAAACAAGGGTTTTACGAATAGTTTAATCTATTTCAAACCAAAATAAAAATTGCTACTCCACACCGCAAAAAAAGAAAAAAGATGAAAGAAAGGATAATTCCCAATAAATACAACTCTCGTCTATAAACTGTAAAAAGGGTGTAAATCACGAACTCTATGAGAAAAAACCGACTTATAATAATAGTAGTACACTCTGTTATTATGACGAGTGTGCAACGATCTGTTTTTTGTATCCTTCATTGTTGATTGTCGTAATTGATCTTTACTCCGCTTTTATCTTTTTCCGAGTTTAGAATAATAGTTTGACTTGTTTGTCGTCAAATTTTTAGGATAGAACTTCCTATTTTTCGCTCCCTGATAAGTATTCGAGGCATTTTTTGAGCGCTATTACGGCGTGTTCGTAAGTTAAACTTCCCTGAAAATACGCGATATAAGGCGCTCTGATGGGCGAATCCGCGCTCATTTCTATCGAAGCGCCCTGCACGAACGACCCGGCAGCCATAATCACCTGATCGTTGTAGCCCGGCATATCCCACGGCTCCGGCGTGACAAAACTATCTATAGGCGAACATTTTTGGACAGCCTGACAAAACGATATCAAATTTTCGGCACGAGGGAATTTTATCGAGGTTATAATATCTCCGCCTACGCTGTACGGCGCCGGTAAAACCTCGTATCCGAGTTCGGAAAAAACCGCGCAGAAAAGAAGCGACGCTTTTATCGCTTGCGCTACCACGTGCGGGGCCATAAATAATCCTTGATAAAAATACTGATACGTCGACATATATGAGCCCACTTCCATACCTATTCCCGGCGCCGTGAGCTTTCCCGCAACCAAATCGACATACTCCGCTTTGCCCGCTACATAACCTCCTGTCGGAGCAAGTCCGCCGCCGGGATTCTTGATAAGAGATCCCACAATAAGATCGGCACCCGCTTCGCTCGGCTCTTCTTTGTCGACAAATTCCCCATAACAATTATCTACCATAATTACCGAAAGCGGCGAAATATTACGAATAAACGTGATTATTTCCTCAAAATCCTTATATTTCAGCGCGTTTCGCCAAGAATATCCGCGAGAACGCTGAATACCGATCATTCTCGGCTTACGTTCGATAAGCGCGGCTTTTATCGCCTCAAAATCGAATTTTCCGTCGCTTGTTAATTCTATTTTGTTGAATTTTACGCCGAATTCCTTAAGAGATCCTATTCCTTCTCCCTTTATTACGTCTTCTAAAGTATCGTAAGGTTCTCCCGTAATGTATAGAAGCTCGTCGCCCGGGCGCAATATTCCGAACATCGCTATTGTAAGAGCATGAGTCCCGTTGGCAATAAGAGGAGAAACGATAGCTTTTTCGGTACGGAAAACATCCGAAAAAACCTTACACAACGTATCTCTTCCTACGTCGTCATAACCATAACCGGACGTCGGCGAAAAATGCCTTAGCGCTACTTTATTGTTCTGAAATGCCCTCAAAACCTTTTCTTGATTGTATAAAGCGGTATCGTCTACTTGATGAAAACAACTGCCTTTAAGATCGTTTTCACATTTTTTAATAAGTTTATTTGCGTCAAAATTCATTATTGTTATCCTTTATATCTCGCATAGTACATTTGATTTATTTTATTTTTGCAAGAAATCTTTAATTTTTGATATATTTCTTTGTAATTCTTGCCGATTTATAAACAACTTGTTTTCGGTCTTGATCCATCTGAAAAACGTCATTTGCCTTTTTGCGTAATTTCTCGTGTTCTTTTTGATAAGATCTATCGCTTCGTCTAACGACATTAACCCGTCCAGATACTTGACTATTTCTTTGTATCCTATCGCCTGCATGGCTTGACTGTTCTTCAACGGATAGAACCTTTTTACCTCGTCAACAAGTCCGTTCTTTATCATCAAGTCGACTCTTAAATCGATACGCTCGTAAAGACTTTCTCTGTCTTCGTCGATAACAACGAATAAGCAATCGTATTTTCCTCTTTGCTCCGTTGAGACTTCGCTTCTCGGCTTTCCCGTGATCTCGTAAATTTCCAATGCTCTTATTACGCGTTTTTCGTCGTTGGGGTTGATTTGTTTTGCCGATACCGGATCGACCCTTTTGAGCTCGTCGTACGCTTTTGCCGTTCCTTCGCCCTCGCAGATACGTTTCCACTTATTGCGGATATCTTCGTTTTTCGGAGCGGCGGAAAAATTATATCCGTTAATTAAACCGTTAAGATAAAACCCGGTACCGCCGCAAACAATCGGAGTCTTGCCTCTTGCGACGATATCGTCTATCAACCTCGACGCCTCGTCGACATATTCGCTGACCGAATACTCGTCCCCGGGATCCACGACGTCTATCATATAATGCTTTACGCCTTCGCGCTCTTTTTCCGTGATTTTGCCCGTTCCTATATCAAATCCGCGATAAATCTGCATAGAATCGGCGCTTATCACTTCGCCGTCCGTTTCTTTGGCGAGTTTTACGGCAAAAGCGCTCTTTCCTACTGCCGTAGGCCCGGCAATAACGACGATTTTAGGCTTTACACAATTCTCTTGAACCACTTTTCGACCTCGGTTTTTGATATTTTTACAACGATAGGCCTTCCGTGCGGGCAAAACAACACGGCGTCCGACTTTGCGATATCCGCGACAAGTTTTACGATCTCTTCTTTAGAGATGTCGTCTTCGCCTTTTATGGCGCTTTTGCAGGCGTTTTGCATTATTTTATCCTTAAACAGCGCAAAATCGTCAATTACTCCTCTTTGAGTCACGTCATGTATAAGCGTGTTCAAAAAACCCGCGAAATCAAGTTCGCCGCATCGCGTCGGAACCGAACGCAACGCAAAAGTATTCTCCCCGTACGGCGTAATGCTGAAGCCGCATTTTTCCAAATCGCCTATTTTACTCTCAAGAGCTTCTTTTTCATCTATGGAAACGTTAAATATGTAAGGAATAAGCAGGTTTTGAACGGCAACCGAGCCGGAATTGAATTCTTTTTCGAGTTTGTCGTACATGATTCTCTCGTGAGCGGCGTGC
>CACZPH010000003.1 GCA_902783025.1 uncultured Eubacteriales bacterium
CAGGGAAGATATGAAAGACAAGGTCTTCAAGGGCTCGACTTCTTACCTTCTAGGCGAAAAAACGCCCGTCGATTCCGCGGCGGCTCGTCACCTCGTTTCGCTCGCTTCCGGGTATAGTAAGGACAAACCTCTTTACGTCGTGGCTATCGGCGCTATCACCAACGTAGCCTCGGCTGTCCTTCTCGACCCGTCTATCTGCGACAAAAGCGTTATCGTATGGCTCGGCGGGCACGCGCTTTTCTGGCCGGACACCCGCGAATTCAATATGTTTCAGGACGTAGCGGCGGCTCGCGTGATATTTACCTGCCCCGCGCCTTTCGTTCAGCTTCCGTGCATGGGCGTAGTTTCGGCGTTTAACGTTTCCGCGCCCGAACTTAAAGCGTACCTT
The DNA here is from genome assembly GCA_902783025.1 of uncultured Eubacteriales bacterium. Lineage (GTDB taxonomy): Bacteria > Bacillota > Clostridia > Christensenellales > Pumilibacteraceae > RUG12826. Next base: position 389 of record CACZPH010000003.1, read on the forward strand.
ATCGGCGCCAATCCCCTTTGCACTTACTTAGGGCAAAACACTATCGATTATATGGGCGGCGAAGACAAATTCTGGTCCAAGACCGTTTGGGACGTGACGGCTGTGGCGTGGCTTCTCAACGACGGCGGCAGATTTATGGACGAAGAAATTATCCACGCGCCGATCCCCGAGTACGACGACAAGTACGCCGCTAATCCCAACGGAAAACTTATGAAGTACGTGCGTTATATCCGCCGCGACAGACTCTTTGAGGACTTGTTCGCGAAACTCAAAAAATAATCTGCATAGGAGGCGATAATGAGCGAAAATTCAAGAAAGTTCAATATTTTTACGTCGCTCGTTATTGCCGTGACATTTCTTATTACCGTAGCTGCTTTGACCGTTTTTTTCATTACGGGCAAGGCGGGCGGTAGAGAAAAAGTCCGACTGACCGAAGCCGAGCGCCTCGCCTGGCCGGAAGGAAAGGTCGACGTGGTCGTGGATACGGACGCGGGAGCGGAGATCGACGATCAGTACGCGCTTTCGTATCTGCTCGCCTCAAGCGAAAAACTCGACTGCAAGGCGGTTTACGCCGCGCCGTTTACGGATAATGTAACGACCGATCCGGAGCAGGGCATGGAGAAGAGTTACGACGAGATAAACAAAATCCTGTCGCTTTGTTCGCGCGGCGATCTTCTCGGCTCCGTCCGCAAGGGCGCGAAGGAGTACCTTCCCGACGAGAAAACGCCCGTTTCGTCCGAGGCCGTGAGCCATCTCGTCAGTTTGTCCGAAGGCTACGACAAGGCAAAGCCTCTTTACGTAGTCGCGATCGGAGCGCTTACCGACGTAGCCTCGGCGATCCTTACGGATCCGGGGATATGCGATCGGATAGTCGTCGTCTGGCTCGGCGGGCACTCGAAGGAGTGGGAAAACACGGCCGAATTCAACTTACGCAACGACGTAGCGGCGGCAAAAGTCGTGTTTTCAAGCCCCGTTATGCTCGTTCAGGCGCCGTGCAATGGCGTCGCTTCCGGATTTTACGTAACCGTAGGCGACGTCAAACCCGTTCTCGGCGCTAACGCCCTATGCGATTACGTTGCCGGAGAAACGATTACAAGACTCGGCGGAGAGGATTCCGAAAAAAAACGCGTGCTGTGGGACGTTACGGCGGTAGCGTGGCTCAGCGGCGGAGCGGAATACTGCGAAAGCGCGCTCGTCCGTGCGCCGAAGATCGGCGACTCGCTGACTTACGAGGACGACGAAAACGGCAAAATCATGCGATATATCGGCGCCGTTTACCGGGAAGCGCTGCTTGACGATCTTATTACCAAGCTCAAATCTTACGATTGATAATTATTGCGGAGAGTATTGTTTATTGGACGCTAAAACAAAAAAACTCAATATCATTACGGCGATCGTAGTGGCTCTCGTACTGGCGATAACGGCGCTCGTTACGGCGATAGCGGTATCGTCCGTTTCGTCGTACTATATCGTCGTCAACAAGAACGGCGGAGCCGTTTCGACTACGCGTACGCCGACGAAGGAGGAGGTCGAAGCGCTCAAAGTCCCCGAAGGCGTTGTCGACGTGGTTTACGATACCGACGGCAGTACCGACGATCTTTTCGCGCTCGCGTATTTGCTCGCCTCGGGCGAAAAACTCAACTGCAAGGCTGTTTTTGCCGCGCCTTTTACGGACGGCAAGACGTATTTACCGTCGTCCGGAGTACAAAAAAGCTATAAGGCGATCAACGGCGTTTTATCTCTTTGTATGCGCTACGATCTTACGGACAGCGTTTACAAAGGCGCCGATTCGTTCCTTCCCGACGAAGAAAACGCGGTCGATTCCGCGGCGGCGGACAGACTTATCGAACTTTCGGCGGGGTACGGCGGCGACAAGAGGCTCTTCGTCGTATGCACCGCCGCTTTGACAAACGTCGCTTCTGCGCTTCTTATCGATCCCACGCTTGCCGAACGCGTAACGGTGGTATGGCTGGGCGGAAACTCCTTTAATTCCGAAAACAACCGCGAAAACAACACCTACAAGGACGTCGCGGCGGCGCGCGTTGTGTTCGCTTCGCCTGTGCCGCTCGTTCAGATACAATGCGACGGAGTGGCTTCGGGCTTTTATATGACGAGCGAGGAAGCGGAGCGATCTCTTTCGAAGAATTCCGCGATCAACAAATATCTTTGCGAACTTGTTCGTTCCAACGCCGCGGATCCTTACGAATGGAGCAGAGTTTTGTGGGACGTAACGGCGATAGGCTGGGTGCTTAACGAAGGATCGAGGTTTACGGAAGAAACGATAGCCCTTGCCCCGACGCCCGAGTATAACGATAAGTATTCTTTTTCCGACAACGCTAAATTTTACAAGTACGTTTATAAAATATACCGCGAAAGATTGCTTGCGGATATGTTCGAAAAACTCAATACGTATGACTGAAACAAAACCCGCGATGCATTATCGCGGGTTTTGTTTCGTTTTTATTACTTAAGCAATTTCGCGCGGAAGCAAGCGTCGCCGTTTACCTTGCCCGAGGCGAGCCAGTATCCGTCGTATTCCTTTAGTCCGATATCGATGCGGTCGCCTTTTACGGCTTCCTTAGCGTAAGAGATCTCAAATCCCGAAAACGGTACCGGTTCGGGAAAAGAATTGAGAATGTAATCGGCGTAGCGCGTATTGTTGAGATGCCCGTTTACGTCGACTTCGCTGTTCTGGACGTAGCACGAATACGACGGAGCGTCGAATTCGACCGAAGGAATGAGAGCGAAGTTGTCGTCGTACGCCTTTGTTCCGACGTATTCGCCGACGTATTCGATTATTGCGGGCATAAGACGACGGGTTTCTGCGTTTACGAGACACCACACCGACGAGCCTTTGGCGAGAAGCCCGCCGTTTACGTCGTAGACGTAATAATCCCTTACGTACGACGTTCTTGTTTTGGGTTGCGGAATAGTGACCGCCTTAACGGTTCCGCAGTAAGGGAATTTTCCGACCACGGTAATACGCATTTTGGCGAGGACCCAGAGAATATCCCGTTTTCTGAGTTCTTCTTCGCCCATATTCAGCGAGCGGGAGTGGTTTTGCGCCACGGTCTGCATAAGGTCGAGTATGGCGCTTACCTTCGCGGCGTGATCGCACGAAAAGTCGTTGGCTCTTAAATTTATCGTTTCTTCATATCTAAGCAGCATTTCGTTTACCTCGATGTAATTATACGTTATTTTGCCGCAAAAGTCAACTGCCGCGGTCTTTTCCGCGTTTTTCAAGCGATCGACGCGCTAAAATATAAAAATAATATATTTCATTACTTTACAATGCGACAAAAATCGAGTATAATAAATAATGCGGTAGTATTGATTATTTTACCGCAAAGAGGCATAAATGAAAGACGGATTCTTAAAAGTCGGCGTTTATACGCCGGTCATAAAGGTCGCGGACGTAAAGCATAACGCCGCCGCCATAATCGACGGCGTAAGCCAAGCCGCAAAGAAAGGGGTAAAACTTCTCGTTTTTCCCGAGCTTTGTCTTACGGGCTATACCTGCGGCGATCTCTTTAAGTCTCCCGCGCTTATCAAGGCGGCCGAAGAGGCGATAACGGATATTTGCGCCGGGACGAGCGGGAGCGACGTGCTGTTTTTCTTCGGCGCGCCCGTAAGCAAAAACGGCGCGCTTTACGACTGCGCGATAGCGGTAAAAGACGGCGCGGTTCTGGGCGTAGTACCCAAAAAAACGCTGCTCGGCGACGAAACGAGATATTTTTCCGCGCCCGGCGAGTACGAAAGCGAGGCGCTCGATTCGCCGTTTGCCGATCTTACTTTCTGCGCTTTCGAAATGCCCGATCTTCGCGTTTCGGCGTGCTTCGAGCCCGATCTGCTCGATCCGAGCGTCGCGACTGTCAGGGCTTGCCTTGCCGCAAGCGAAACGATTGTCGGCTCGGCAAAGAAAACTCAAGACCTTCTTTCCGTTGCGAGCGCGACCCGCAAATGCGCCGTATTGTACGCCAACGCCGGCGAGGGCGAGTCGACTTCGGCTTGCGTTTACGGCGGCGGCAATTATATTTACGAAAACGGCGATCTTATCGCGCGGAGCGAAGCGTTTGAGAGCGGTCTTACCGTAAGCGAAACGGACCTTGCCCTTCTTGCTCACGAAAGAGCGGGGCTCAACACGGACGAAGATTATATCAAAATAGACTTTTCGCTCAAAGAAAGCGAAACCGTACTTACCCGCAAATTCGATCGTCTCCCGTTTCTTCCCGCGGAAAGCGAAGCGGACGAGAGAGCGGAGTTTATTCTCTCGCTTCAATCCCGCGCGCTCGCTTCTCGCGCCAAGGCGTGCCACGCTCAAAAATTCGTAGTCGGCGTGAGCGGAGGACTCGATTCGTCGCTCGCTCTTATCGTCGCGGTCAAGGCGGCGGCGCTTTGCGGACTGTCGCCGACCGACGTAATAGCGGTCACGATGCCGTGCTTCGGCACTACCAAACGCACTTACGACAACGCGCGCGCGCTGTCTTCCGCGGTAGGCGCGACCTTAAAAAAAGTGGATATTTCCAAGGCTGTAAAACAGCATCTCAAGGATATTTCGCATCCCGAAGACGTATTTGACGCCGCGTACGAAAACGCGCAGGCACGCGAGCGCACGCAAGTGCTTATGGATATCGCCAATATGGAAAACGGTCTCGTCGTAGGCACTGGAGATATGTCCGAAGAGGCGCTCGGCTGGTGCACGTACAACGGCGATCATATGTCGATGTACAACGTCAACTGCAATATTCCCAAGACGCTTATGCGATGCGTGATCTCGTATTACGTCCGCACCCAAAACGCGAAACTCGGCAAAGTTCTCGCCGATATTCTTTCCACCCCCGTATCTCCCGAACTTTTACCCGCGAGCGAGGGCAATATCGCGCAGAAGACCGAGGATATAGTCGGTCCGTATGAACTTCACGATTTCTTCCTTTATCACTTTATACGTCACGGCTATTCGCCCTCGAAAATATTGAGGGTGGCGAAGTACGCTTTCGGCGGCAAGTACGACGAAAAGACGATAAAAAAATGGCTCGAAAAATTCTTCAGGAGATTCTTCGCGCAGCAGTTCAAGCGTTCGTGCAGTCCCGACGGCGTAAAGGTCGGTTCGGTATCGATTTCGCGCGACGACTGGCGTATGCCTTCCGACGCTTTGGCGACCGTTTGGCTCGACGATCTCAAAGGAGTGTAAAATGATAGAACTTCGCAACGAGTTTTTGTACGCCACGATCGCTCCGGAGGGCGGCGCGCTTACGTCGATAGTGGACTTAAGCGACGGCGAAAACCTGCTGTATACGCCCGACGGAGTCGTTTGGGACAGGTGCGACGCGGTGCTTTTCCCCTTTGTCGGCAGACAGAAAAACGGCTTTTATCTGGCGGAAGGAGAGAAGTACGAGGTGCCTATTCACGGAATAGCGCCGTACTCGCTGTTTACGCTTACGGGCAAGGGCGACGATTACGCCGAACTTATGCTTACTTCCGACGAAAACACGTTGCGAATTTATCCGTACGACTTTGTTCTCAAGGTCCGTTACGCTCTAAGCGGCAAAACGTTGTCCGTTTCTTACTCCGTATACAATCCGGGCGAAAGGACGATGTATTTCTTTCTCGGCTCGCACCCGGCTCTCAGAATCGACGTCGTTAAGGGCAAAGAAAAGGACGACGCGAGCGGCAACGTTCTCGACTTTAACAGCGTAGGCAACGCGACTTACACGCTCAGGGATAATTTTATTTACATGAGCGAACTTATACCCGATACCGTTGATCTTGAAAAATCGCTTTTTACACGTTATCCGTCGCTCGTTATGGAGCGGAAGTCGGATACCGTAACGCTTCGCAGAAAATGCGGCAAAACCGTCGACGTAGTGTCCGATTCGCCGATAATCTGCGTTTGGTCGGACGACAAGCGCGGCGATCTCGTCGCGGTCGAAAGCTGGTGGGGACTTCCGGATTTCGCCGTAGAGACCGAGCGCGAACTCAAAAACAAAAAATTTATAAATTCGCTTGAATCCAAACGCGAATTCAAGTGCGGATACAAACTCGAATTTGACAACCGGAGGTAACGACTTACATGACTATTGACGAAAGATTTGCTTTGTGGGAGCGGAAGGCGACCGACGAAACGATCAAAAAACAACTCGAGATACTCAAAAACGACGAAACCGCTAAGACTAACGCATTTTACAAAGATCTGTCTTTCGGCACCGCCGGAATGCGCGGCGAGATAGGCGCGGGACCTAACTGTCTTAACGTTTACACTATCCGCAAGGCGACTCAGGGCGTGGCGGATTATATGAAGAATTACGGTTTTACGACCGCTTGCGTAAGCTGCGACTGCCGTATCAATTCGGATCTGTTTATGCGTACCTGCGCGGAAGTTTTCGCCGCCAACGGTATCAAAGCGTACGTAACGCGCGAGCTTATGCCCACGCCGTTCCTTTCGTTTATCACGCGTTACTTCAAGGCTCAGGTAGGCATTATGATCACCGCTTCCCACAACCCGGCCAAATACAACGGCTACAAGGTTTACGGCGCGGACGGTTGCCAGCTCACCGACAAAGCGGCGGGCGAAGTGACCGAATATTTCAAGAAAGTCGACGGCTTCGAAGTAGCGACGGATACGTTTGACGAATACGTCGGCGAAAACAAAATCGAATTCGTTTCGGACGAAGTGATCGAAGCGTATCTTCAGGCGGTCCTCAAGCAGTCGGTAGGAAGCGCCGACGGCGTAAAGGTGACTTATACCGCGCTCAACGGCACCGGATACAAGCTCGTACCCGAAATTTTGCGTCGCGTGGGCGTCAAAGAAATTGACAAAGTGGACGTTCAATGCGTTCCGGACGGAAGATTTACGACTTGCCCGTATCCCAATCCGGAGAAGGCGGAGGCGCTTTCGCTCGCTATCGAGCAGGCGAAAAAAGCCGGTTCGGATATCGTAATAGGCACCGATCCCGACGCGGACCGCATAGGCACGGCGGTACTTCACAACGGCGAATACAAGCTTATTTCCGGCAACGAAATGGGCGTATTGCTTTCGAAGTTCTTACTCGAGAGCAAAAAGCGCGCCGGAACGCTCGATCCCGAGCCGGTACTCGTCAAGACGATAGTCACCACGAGCCTTCTCAATAAAATAGCCGCCGAATACAACGCGACGGTGTACAACGTTCTTACCGGCTTTAAGTACATAGGCGACGTGATAGCCAAACTTGAGAAAAAAGGCCGCGAAAGCAGATACGTATTGGGTTTTGAAGAGAGTTACGGTTATCTTGCGGGTACGTACGTACGCGACAAAGACGCCGTGGTCGCTTCCATGCTCGTCGCCGAAATGGTAGCGCACTACAAGAGAGAAGGCAAGACGCTTTTCGACGTAATGGGCGAGATATACGCCAAGTACGGCAGATATACGCACAAGACGGTTTCTTTCGAGTTCGGCGGAGCGAAGGGCAGCGAAACGATGAAACGCCTCTTAAATAAGATCCGCGAAAACAAACCCGAGGCGTTTGCCGGCAATAAGGTAGTCAAAGTCATCGATTATCTTACGCAGACCGAGTTCGATCTTCCCAAGTCCAACGTTCTTTCGTTCGAGATGGAAGACGGCTCGATGGTCATCGTCCGCCCGTCGGGCACAGAGCCGCTTATCAAGGTATATATCACCGCGGTAAAGAGCGAGGAAGAAAACAAAAAGCAAATCGAGCGCATAATAGAAGAATTCAACGCGCTGTTTGAGAGGGGATAATATGAAAAAAATAAGGTACAACGACTGTCGCAAGGACTTTGACAAATCGATTTTTTACAAAAACGACTTTGCCAAGGAAGGCGCCGATCCGGGCGCGCTCTACGTCGACAGGAAGATGAGCAAGGAGTGGGGCGGATATTTTTACGTATATCCCACCGGACACACCGATCCGACCAAGGGCAATATCAAGGCGTACCGCGTATGGCGCACCAAGGATCTTTCCACGTGGGAGAAATGCGGCGCGCTCGAGGACGGATTCTCGCTCGACGTCAAGGACGACGACTGGTGTTATACCTGTTTTTGGGCGCCGGAAGTTACCTTCAACCCCAAGGATAAAAAGTTTTATATGTATTTCTCCGCAAGCGCCAAGGTAGGCACGAGCGGCGAAGAGTACACCACCGACGAAAACGACAGGTGGTCGGGACTTTTCTTAGGCATAGCCGTTTCGGACAGCCCGGTAGGTCCGTTCGTTATGGCTACGAGCAAGGACAGAAAAGGCGGCGTAAACCTCGACGGCGACGTCATTTCGGGCAAAAACCCGCCCATAAACTTTGCGCGACACTTGAATTTAGGCAGGACGTGGGCGGCAATCGACGTAAGTCCGTTCTTCGCTCCCGACGGAAGTTTTTATTTGTATTTCGCCAAGCATTGCGACGCGTATCACAAGGATATCTGCGTTTACGGTATCAAAATGAAAGATATGATAACGCCGGACTATTCGACGCTTACGCTTCTTACCAAGGCGTCGCTCAAGACCGTAGTCGGAGCCAAAGGCAGCGTGGACGAGCCTCCGAGAGATACCGAAGAGATACGCGAGGGCGGAGTCAACGAAGGGCCGTTCGTCATTTATCACGACGGAAGATATTATCTTACGTATTCGCCTTTCGGATTCGGCAGCCGCGAATATTCGATCATGCAAGCCGTTTCCAACAACCCTCTCGGACCGTACGTTAA
>CACZPH010000004.1 GCA_902783025.1 uncultured Eubacteriales bacterium
CTCGGTCTTTTCAAGGCCCGGAAACAGACTAAAGCCTTGGTGACTGCCGGTGTTCTGCTTATGTATAATTTTCTTCTCGGTTATTCGCCGTCTATCGTAAGGGCGACGGTAATGTCGTGCGTTTTGCTGTTCGCTCCGGTACCTGGCAGGCGTAACGATACGCTGAACAACCTCGGACTTGCCGTAACGCTTATACTTATTTTCAGCCCGTATTCGCTTCTCGACGTAGGATTTCAGTTGAGCGTATGTTCGGTACTCGGAATAGCGTTCTTCTACGCGCCGTTCAAGAAATTTCTCGGATTTATGCCGGATAAAATATCTTCGTCAATCGCCGTGTCCGCGTCTGCCGTGATAGGAATTTTCCCGGTAACGGTTGTGACTTTCAACGCTTTCCACACGTATTCCGTCGTCGTAAACCTTATCGAGATACCCGTTCTTACCGTCGCATACGTCTATTTGCTTATCGGCGGAATTATCTCGGCTCTTATGCCTTTTACGGGGTTTTTGCTCGTTCCCGCAAAGTGGTTGTTTTTCCTTTTAGGCGCGCTCAACGGTTTCGTAGCGTCGCTTCCGGGCAGCGAAATAGTTGTCTACGGTACAAGCGCCGTGTATTTTATGTTGGCAGCGTATTTTGCGGCGAGCAGATTCGTTATGCTTCCCAAAAAGTTCATCGTTACGATAGCGAGCGTAATATTGAGCGCGGCGTTGATCGTTGTCGAAAATATCCCGTTTACGGCATTTGATTCCACGATGTTTTACGCGTACTCCGAATCGGACGTTACGACGCTTGTTTCGGATAACGGCGTTACGTACGCGATCGGAGATTTCGTCGACGCGGCGGCGTTTTCGTTATTGCTTAAGTCTACCCGAACGCGGAAAATCGATTATATATACACATTCGGACTAAACGACGGGAACGTCGAAACGATAGAGTCGTATGCGACGGAGTACGGAGTAAAGCGTGTTTTCTCGGCGTTTGACGACAGCAGCGCCGCGGCCGTCGCTCGCCTGAATAACGCCGGAATAAGTATTTACGACGTAGCCGAGAGCGACATAAGGATAGAGAAAAACGGCGACGAATTGCTCGGTTACGGATTTAGGAGCAAAAACGCTTCGGTATTGTTTGTCCCGGCTTCGGTATCTCTTTCATCGCTGAAAGCGACTCAGCTTTTCGATTATTCCGTGATCAGAAGTCTATACGCGTATAAGGCGGGCAAGACGCTGTTTGCCTGCTCGATAGCCGAGACCGAAGACGGCGAAGCGCTCGACGAGGGAGTGGCGGCAAGTTACGGTTTTACGGCGCTCAACTTCGTTTCCAAGGTCTCAAAAACCTTCTGAAAGGTCAAAAATCCAAAATCTTTTGCTTTTTATGGCTCAAAATCGTTGACAAAAGCAAATCATTTTACTATAATGGTATAGCAATTTGAATCATTGATAGGAGGTGCTATTATGGCGGTACCAAAACATAAAGTTTCGAAACAAAGCGGTAACAGTAGATTTGCTAACTGGAAGATTAAAAATCCTTCTATTAGTGAATGCCCCCAGTGTCACGAACTTAAGCCTAATCACAGAGTATGCCCCAACTGCGGATATTAGGACGGTGAGAAGAAGCTCGACGTAAAGCAGAAAGAAAACTGATTTTACTTACGGAACGACCGCAAACGAGGATTTGGATTTTTTCCAAGTCCTTTTTGTTATTTTGCGTGTAAAACCTGCGCCGATTTGTTCGCGCTTTTTCGCCTGCGCGGGCAGGACGTCGCGAAGCGGGAGCACGGATCGTCGGATCGCGCTTTACGAAGAAGAAAATCGTATTCCGGCAATATTATCAAGAGAGCGGAGAAAATCTTCTTTGCTCGACGCGCTCGCTGTCAAGAAGTATTCGTATAGCGCGAAAAATCCGAATAGCATACAGTACGAATCCGACGTGGTTTTGGCGCCGGATTCGTTTTTTATACGTCGCCGGCCGGAGTTTTTCCGTCGTTTACCGGCTAGGCGAAGAACTTAAGCGCGTACACGCGCCTTGCGCGCGAAAAAAAGTATTGAAATAAATAAAAAAGTTATATAATTCGTTTTGAATTTTTAATTTTTTATTGTATAATAAAGTAGTATAAATATACATATACGGAGGATTTTCCCAATGAGAATCGTAGTCGACGCGTTCGGCGCGGACAAGGGCGAAGCGGTCATAGCTCAGGGTTGTGTTGACGCAATAAACGAAGCGAAAGATCTCGAAGTCGTTATAGTCGGAGACGAACAGGCTTTAAAGACCGAACTTGCAAAGTACAAATACGACGAGGCGCGTATCTTTTTAGTTGACGCCAAAGAGAAAATAACCAACAACGAAGTGCCGACTCTTGCCATAAGGCAAAAGAAAGAGTCGTCGCTTGTCAAGGCGCTCGAGATCACAAAGTCCGACGACAGCGTGGGCGGTATGGTTTCGTGCGGTTCCACGGGTGCGGTGCTTACCGGCGCTTTTCTTAAAATAGGCAGGATCAAGGGTATTACGCGTCCGGCGCTCGCGCCGCTTATTCCCACTCAGAGCGGAGGAAAGGTTACCGTCGTGGATTGCGGCGCGAATATGGATTGCCGTCCCGAATTTTTAGAGCAGTTCGCGCTTATGGGATCGTGCTATATGCAGGCGCGCGGAATCGAAAATCCCCGCGTCGCGCTCGTTAACGTAGGCGACGAAGACAAAAAAGGCAACGAACTTACGCACGAAGCCTTCGAGAGGATCAAAAAACTTCCGATAAACTTTGTCGGCAATATGGAAGCGCGTTACGCGATGAGCGGAAAGTACGACGTGCTCGTATGCGACGGATTTGTCGGAAACGTTCTTATCAAGTCGATAGAGGGTACCGCTATGATGATGGGCAAAATGCTCAAGCAGACGGTAACGAAGTCGCTTAAGACCAAGATAGGCGCGCTGTTTATGAAGAAGGAACTCAAGGGATTCAAGTCGCAGATGGACTATCAGGCTACCGGAGGCGCCGTTTTCCTCGGAGTTAAGAAAATTCTTGTCAAGGGCCACGGCTCGTCCAACGCGCTTGCCGTCAAGGCGTCGATTTTTACGGCGAAAACTCTTGCCGAAAACAATCTTGTTTCTTCTATAGAAGAAAAACTTGCCGCCGTTTTACCGTCGGAAGGAGAAAAGACCGTTGACTGACGCCGAGAGGATACAAGCCGCCGAAAAGGCGATAGGGTACTCGTTCAGATCCCCCGTGATCCTTTTGCAGGCTCTCACGCACAAGTCGTATTCCAACGATCACGGTTTGGGGTTCGATAACGAAAAACTCGAATTTTTAGGGGACGCGGTACTCAATTTCGTCACGGCGCGCAAATTGTATTTTGAGGGCGGAGACGAAGGCGATATGACCAAGTCGCGCGCGGCGCTCGTTTCGCGCGTGCCGCTGAGAAACGCGGTGGAGTCGCTCGGGCTTTTGTCGCTTATCCGATACGGCAACGGCGTAGACGATTCGTTTTTTTCGGATAAGGCGGTATCTAACGTATTCGAAGCGGTGCTCGCCGCCGTATATCTCGATTCGGGATCTCTCAGCGAGTGCGAAAAATTCGTTTTTACCCATCTGTTTCCGGCCGGCGGCGAAAGAGACTACAAGAGCGAATTACAGGAGTTTTTGCAGGCGCACGGTAAAAAATGCGAATACCGCACGCGCGACGTAGGCGACGTCCACGTTCATTATTTTAACTCCGAAGTGTTCGTCGGAGAAGAAAAAATTGCGGAAGGCGAAGGAAAAAGCAAAAAACTTGCGGAAAAAGAAGCGGCGAAAACCGCTTTGAAATTCTACGGAATAAAGGTTGATTGATCATGGCCGATAAATTTAAGAAAATCGAATTATACGGATTCAAATCTTTTGCGGACAAGCACGAAATCCCGTTTTCGGACGGCATAACCGTCATAGTCGGACCTAACGGCTGCGGCAAAAGCAACGTTTCGGACAGTGTAAAATGGGTGTTCGGCGAGCAGTCCGCCAAGCAGATGCGCGGAAACTCGATGCAGGACGTGATTTTTTCCGGAACGGCGAAAAGACGTTCGATGTCGTACTGCGAAGTCGACTTAACTTTCGACAACAAAGACAGGCAGCTTTTTGCGTCGCTTCCTTACGACGACGTGGTTATTTCGCGTAAGCTGTACAGATCGGGCGAGAGCGAATATCTCGTCAATAAGGTCCCGACCAGACTCAAAGATATCGTCGAAATGCTTCGCGACGCCAATATGGCGAGAGAGGGTTATTCGATCATAGGTCAGGGACGAGTCGCGTCTCTTATATCGGCAAAGCCCGAAGACAGGCGCGCCATATTCGAAGAGGCGGCGGGTATCGCGAAATACAAGAAGCGCAAGCAGGAAGTCGAGAGCAAACTTATGCGTACGCGCGAAAATCTTCAGCGTGTAAACGATATCTTAAGCGAGAAGAAAAAGCAGCTCGATCCGCTGCTTAAGCAAGCCGAAAACGCAAAAAAATGGCTCGAATTACACGACAAACTTAAGACTCTCGAGATAAATACGTATATTTACCAATACGAGAACGCCGCAAGCGCGAAAGAAATAATCAACACTCGTCTTGCCGGTATCAACGAAGAGATCGTTCTTACCCAGCAAAGGTACGAGGACTCTATCAAGGCGTATAACGAGGCTATGGCCAAGATGAATTCCGTCGACGAGCAGATCAACGCTCTTCGCGACGAGCAACTCGAACTTACCGTAGACATCGAAAAGCAAAACGGAGATAAAAACGTACTGCGCGAAAGGCTTTCTAACCTCACGCAGGAACTCAACAGGTTAGAAAAGGAAAACACGGCTCTTATAGCTTCGTCCGACAACGCGAAAGTTTTGCTGTTTGCGGGAAAAGCGGAGCTTGAGCGCAAGCAAGCCGAGTTTGCGCGGGCGGAAGAAGAAAGAGACAGGCTTCGCGCGCTTTACGAGGAAGTCGAAAACGAGATCAACGCCAAGGAGCGCGCCGTGCAGGAAAGCAAAGCGGCTCTTATGTCGGCTATCGAACGTCTTACCGAGATAAAGTCCAATATGTCCGCTCTTAAGGCGGAAAAAGCGAGTCTCGAAGTCGTAGTGAGCGATCTCAGATCCCGCCTCGAGAGCTGCGCAAAGGCGTTGGAGCAAAACGAAGCGGAACTTGCCGAAGTGTCCGCTAAAGCAAAAGAACTCAAGGAAGAGACCGAATCGCAAAACGCTCAACTTACCGAACTCAAAGAGGCAAGCAAGGCGCTCGAAGAAGAGATCGACGACGTAAAGGCGCGTTATGACGACGCGGTCATCAAGCACAAAGAGGCGCTCTCCCGCGAAAGACTGCTCAAGGAGATGCAGGAAGAGTACGACGGATACAATAACAGTATCAAGTACCTTATGTCGGACTCAAAGAGCGATCTTACGCTCGCGTCAAAAATTGACGGCGTGGTCGCGCAGCTTATAGGAGTCGACGAACTGTACGAGACTGCGATCGAAGTCGCTTTGGGCGGCGCGGCGCAAAATATCGTTACCAAGGACGAAGACGACGCTCGTTACCTTATCAAATACCTTAAAGAAAAGAGTTACGGCCGTATCACTTTCCTGCCGCTCACTTCTTTTAAGCCGCGCAATCTCAATTC
>CACZPH010000005.1 GCA_902783025.1 uncultured Eubacteriales bacterium
AATCCGGCTACGTTCTTTTCTATACGAGTCAATGCCCGTTCAACGCAAAATACGTACCCATTGTTGAACAAACCGCAAAAGAACATAATATCGAATTCAAAGCGATCCACATAAATGACAAAGAAACCGCTCGGAACGCGCCCACGCCGGTCACCACATACGCTCTGTTTTACAACGGAGAATATCTGACCAACGAACAGATGAACGACGCGAAATTCTTGAAACTGGCAGATTGTTAAATTCCTGCTTGTCGAAATAAAAATGATCCCGACAAACCGGGATTTGCGGAGAATATAGCAGTGTTTGACTACGAAAGATATTTCTGTAAATACCGTGATGATAATAAATTGGACTTGTTATTATCCTTCAATATGCCGACGGGATATGAAACCGCCGACGGCACTTTTGACGTTGAGTCAAAAACGGTATACATAAATGCGGATCATTTGAAAGAATCTCCTGATTATGAAAAGGCTTTTTATCTTTTTCACGAGTTAAGACATTCCTCACAGTATCTTTGCCCCGAACAATTAAGCAGCGCGGTCAATCGCAGCATTCAATACGTTATTATGTACGACGGCACCTGTTATAAGATCGTTAACGGAACGTCCTACGAGTGTAAATTAGAAGGCGGCGAAGAGTATTTTGCAAATATCTACCTCGGACAGCCGTATGAAGTTGACGCCAACAAATTCGCTTACGAACAGGTAAAAAAGATCTTCGGGGATTCGGATGGCCTGCGTAAATTGTATGAATTTTGGATGCCGAGCAAGCCTGTTTCGGATGACGTTTATGATTTTGTATATGCGTTGATCGACGAAAGAATAAAAATTAAAGATTAAGCGAAAAATCCCGTTTTTCAAGCTCTTAATGGTGTACTTTTAGATGTTCTTTCTATGATTTGGCGTCATTTTATGCGCTCAAAACGCAATAATACCGCTTCGCTCTCGCAACCCGAGTCAAAAGTCCTCTCTACGCTCGATTTTCCCACGCACAGAGCGGAATACGGAACGTTGATTTCGCCCATATCCCTCTTGCCTATCGCGTATTTCCACTTTCCGTTAAGGCTCCGAACTCTCATTTTCTTCACTATTCCCCTTATTTTCAGTTTGCTTTTGCTCTTTTTTGATGTCGTAACGGATGATACCGACGATTATCGAAATAAGGTTAAAGGTTTCACTGCATATTCCGCCGATAGAGAAATTAAACGCGTTATAGGTCAGCCACAACGGCGAATTGAACAGTCCGAACCTGCGAATGATCTTCGACTCGAAAAACCTGAAGCTTACCGTAGTGATCACCATTCCGACGACGGGCAAAAACTCAACGATAGCGTTTTTGGCGTAGAATTCCTTGCCCAATACGGTAAAAATAAACACGTACGAAAGGACGTATACTACCGAAAAAACAAACACCCAAACAATATGATCCGAGTGAAATTTATCCTTAAAAATAAAGATTATTGCTCTTACTATACCGACAATATTCAGAATAGCGCCGGAATACGCTTTGATCATAAAAAAATGCACGGCAAAAAGCACCGAACCGAAAAGCTGTATCAACAGGATCAGCCATGATTTTTTGAACTGATACGAAGCGCAGTTCAAGATCATTGCGATTATTCCGATAATTTGAGCGATGACCGTATACATATATCCGCGACTGCTCCTTAAAAATAATCATATTATATAAATACACGTAAAAAAAGTCAATATTTTTTTCCTATTTTCATTAAAAAAACGCGCCCTATTCAAGGCGCGCTTTTTCAAATGAAACTTTGCCGTAAAACCGCTCGGCGTTAGCGAAGAAAATATCGTTTATCGCTTCCTTTCCGAAACCTTTATTTTGTAAAAATTCGGCAAAATTACCGAAGTCTTCGTACCTGCTCAGTCCTTCGACCGTTTCATCACAACCCCAGTAATCAGTGCCGAAACACAAGTTTTTGTGCCCGAAAACGCTACAAAAGTGATCTATCTGTCTATACAAGTCGTCATAAGAGGCTGTTTTTTTGTCCGAAACGAAATCTTTAAAAAGCGTCAGACCTATCACGCCGCCTTTATTTACTATCGCTCTTATCTGCTCGTCGTCTATGTTTCGGAAGTGTTCGCGCACGGCGGAAAAGCACGTATGCGAATTCATTACCTTTTCGGCTCGCTCCGCCGCCTCGAAAAAACTGTTTTTGCTAAGGTGCGCCGTATCGAGAACTATACCCTTTTCGTTAAGATAATCAATAAGTTCTCTTCCCTTGTCAGTCAGTTTTCCGCCCTCGAGCGCTCCGCCCGCGTATTTGTTGTCGTAGTTCCATGTAAGCGAGGCGTAAAAAGGCGCGAAATTCCCGAGATAGTCGAAATTATCGAGAAATCCGCAGTCCTCTACCGCCGGAATAACGCTGTTGTTATAATACTTCATATATGTAGTCAGATCTTCTTCCTTAACATTTCGCGTAAAGACCGCGCACAGCATTTTTCCGCCGCTTTTTTCCACGCCGTCTATAATATCGCGTATTTCTTTTTCTTGTGCGCCGCAAGTGAGCAGGTCGTTATGTAAATCAAACATTGTTCTATCCTTCTTGTATATTATATTGCGCGTTAAGAAAATTTGATAAAAAAGCCCCCTCCGCCTGAGCGGAAGGGGAAAAATTGAATTGCGTTTATTACTTAAGATCGATATCCTTGAGAAGATCGGCAAAAGGATTGTTAGCCGTGTCTTCGCTCCATTCCTTTCCTTCGTCGGCGTCGACTTTCTTAGCCTTAACTCTCTTGACCTTCTTATTCTGACCGTCTTCGCCTTCGTTAGCTTGTTCGTTCTCGGGCTTTACGTCGTCGGGAAGGCAAGCTTTGATCGAAAGATTGATCTTACGGTTAGCCTCGTCGTAAGACATAACCATTACTTCGACTTCGTCGCCTACTTTTACGACTTCGTTGATATCCTTAACGTAAGACTTGGCAATCTCGGATACGTGTACAAGACCTTCGATATGAGGCTCGACCTCTACGAATACGCCCCAAGCGACAACGCTTACCACCTTACCGGTGAGCTTGCTGCCTACGGGATGCTTCTCCATGCACGCAACGAACGGATGAGGCTGAAGCTGCTTGTAGCCGAGCGAAACTTTGTTCTTTTCTCTGTCCGCGCTGAGTACGAGGAAATCGTACGTCTCGCCGACTTTGAGAACTTCGTCAACCGTCTTAATGTGCGTCCACGAAAGGTCGCCGATATGAGCGAGACAATCGAATCCGTCGACGCTTACGAACGCTCCGAACGCGGTAATGCGCTTAACCACGCCGCTTACAACTACGTTGGGGACCACGTTAGCCCAGAAAACTTCTTCCTTAGCTTTACGCTCCGCTTCGATAACTTTTCTTGCCGAAGCGACGATCTTACGTCTGTCGTCGTTGATCTCGAGCGCCGAAACGACAAGTTCCTTGCCGACGAATTGAGTAAGATCCTTAACGAATCTTTCTCTTACCTGCGACGCGGGAATAAATACGTTATAAGTACCGAGTCTTGCAAGCAAACCGCCCTTAACGTCCTTATCTACCTTTACGGTAAAGGTCTCGCCGTTACGGATGGTATCAACGATCTTGTCAGCCTCCTTGATAGCGTCAACGGCTTTCTTGGAAAGGATAACGCAACCGCTTTCGGGATCGTTAGCGTTAACGATCTTTACTTCGATCTCTTCGCCTGCGGTAAACTTTGCCGGATCGTATTCTTCGTTAAGCACAGCGTCTTCTTTGCGGATAAGGCCGTCTTTCTTGCCGCCGATAGCGACGAGCACGCCGTTTTCGTCAGCGGAAATTACGGTACCTTTGATACGCTTACCCGGTTTGTATTCGACAAAAGACTCTGCAACGGCTTTTGCGAATTCATCGTTTACTTTTACTTCTTCACTCATGTACTCTTTTACCTCCATAATCGATTCCTCCGGAACCGACGCACCCGCTATAAATCCTATAACGTCTTTAGTGCTTAAATTTAGTTTCTTTAAGTCTGCCGCTTCCGAAATCCTGTAAGTATGAGGGTTAACGGCGGCGCACAGATCGTACAGTTTGCCCGTGTTGGAACTCTTGGGACTGCCCATAACGATCATTGCGTCGCACGAAAGCGCCAACTCTTCGGCTTCTTTACGTCGACTTATAGTAGTATAACAAATTGTATTAAAAATTTCAACTGTTTTGAGTTGCAATTCGGCAATTTTTTTTAAAAAAACATCATATTTTTGTGTGGAAAAGGTTGTTTGCTCCACTATACAATACTTTCGAGACGGATCAAGACGTCCTAAAGAGTCAAATCCGTCCTCTCCGTCAATAACGATATATTCGCCGTTTACCCTGCCGCAGATCCCTTTTACTTCCGGATGCCCTTTGTCTCCGAGTATTACGACGATATATCCCAAACCGGAATACTTCGCGCATATCTTATGTATCTTTGCGACAAAAGGACAAGTCATATCCACGACTTCCGCTCCGGACTTTATAAGGGCTTCTTCCGTTTCTTTGCTTACGCCGTGAGAACGTATAACGACAATGTCTCCGCTGCGAAGCGCATTCGGATCTTCGGTCAGTTTAACGCCCTTCGCTTTAAGCTTTTCGATCACGGACTCGTTGTGAATAAGCTCGCCGAAAGTATAAACGTTTTTCCCCTCGATCGAAAAAGCCGTATCCACGGCTTTCTTTACACCGAAGCAAAACCCGCTGTTTTTCGCGAATACGACTTTCATTCGAAATCCTCGACCTTAATAATAAAATTACCGTTTTTGTGTTGTTTCCGCTGTAATTTATAGGCTTTTTTTACGGTTTTTGCTCCGCCCGAACTTATGTACGACACAAGTTTTTTGCGCGTATCGCTCATAAGATCACGGATCTTCGCGGTCACTTCCTTGATTATTTCGCCGTCGATCTTCTTGCCCTTATACTCTTCGAGACTCATCGGCTTTCCGACGTAAACGTAATTACGCGAAAAAGGTCGTTGTCTTTTGAGCATTATTACGGGCACTACGGGAGTAAGCGATTTGAGCGCGAAAAGCGCCGTTCCCTCCTTGACTTCCTGCACGTCCATAGACTTGGTGCGGTTGCGCGTGCCTTCGGGGAAAATCAAAATATTTTCACCGTTTTTGTTGGCGCGGAAAATTTTCTTAAGCGAAGACATATCGAGCGCCGCCTGCCTGTCGATGAAAATACCGCCGATCTTTTTGAGGAGTTTACCGAATATCGCCTGCTTCTCTATCTCTTTCTTCGCAATAAATCTCAAAAAGCCGTCGAGATAAAGGTACGAAATAACCGGATCGAACATCGTGTAATGATTCATCACGAGGTAATTCGGTCCATCGGGAATATCCTCGCCGAAGAAGTAAGCCGGAAATACTTTTCTTGCGATTTTGCCCCACTTTTTGAGGTAAAAGTCATAGTATTCCGTTTCGGTCATGTTTTTCTTAGCCATATCCGCCTCTATTTACCCAAAACTCTGTTTACTTCTTTTTCGATACGCGCGCACACTTCGTCGATATCGAGCCCGGTCGTATCCAGTTCGATAGCGTCGTCGGCTTTTTTCAGCGGCGAGGTTTTGCGGTGCGAATCGTTGTAGTCGCGTTGTTCGATCTCTTTTTTTACCGTATCGAAATCCGCTTGCTGACCTTTCTCGATAAGTTCTTTATATCTTCGCGTCGCGCGTTCTTCCACGGAAGCGGTCAGAAAGAATTTCAGTTCGGCGCCGGGGAAAACGACGGTGCCTATATCTCTGCCGTCGAGTATATAATCTCCGTTTTCGGACATTTTACGTTGCATAGACACGAGTTTTTCGCGCACGAAAGGCAATGCGGAAACGTCCGACGCCATTTTTGAGATATGATTGAGCCTTATTTCTTTGCTGACGTCCTTGCCGTCCAGCCAAACGGTTTGCGTTCCGTCCACGTACTTTATATCGATGACCGAATCGTCCAGCAGTTCTTTTACGCGCTCGGTATTTTCCACGCCGCACCCGTCCTCGTAAACTTTCAGTCCGATTGCGCGGTACATCGCTCCCGTGTCGAGATAAACGAATCCGAGTTTTTTCGCTATATACTTCGCTACCGTGCTCTTGCCCGCGCCCGCGGGACCGTCTATTGCAATAACCATATTATTATACCTCTGTTTTTTGATTTATCGCTCTTGCCGCGCAATAAGCCGTCGACAAAGCGATTTGTATGTTGAATCCGCCCGTAAGCGCGTCAACGTCAATGACTTCTCCCGCAAAATACAACCCTTCGCACAACCTGCTTTCCATTGTTTTGGGGTTAATTTCCTTAACGTTTACTCCGCCGCTCGTAACAATTCCGATTTCGGGTTTTTCGAGCGCCGACGGCGTAAAAACCATATTCTTGAGTTTTTCGACTATATTTTCAAAGTCCGCGCCGCTCAAAGTTCGTACTATCCTGTTTTCCTTAAGCGCGCACGAAGATAGAAAATATCCGATCATTTCCTTAGGTAAAAGTCCGCGCATAAAGGACGAAAGTTCGTCGTCTTTACGTTCCTTCGCGTCTCTTTGTAAACGCGCGGTCAGCTTTTCGCGATCCAAAGCCGGCTTTAAGTCGATAATTATCCTCGTTTCGTTCGGATCGATTTTATTTATAAGACTGCTTATCGATATAATTACCGGACCGCAAAGACCCTTCCTGTTAAACTCGACTTCACCGAAAAATTCACGTAGTTTTTTCCCGGTCTTAAGCTTTACTCCGACGTTTTTGAGAGTTAAAAAGCCGACCTTGCCGACGTCTTCCTTTACGATTATCGGAACGAGAGCCGGATACGGACCGATTATGCTATGTCCGAAACTCCCGGCGATTTTGTATCCGTCGCCCGTGCTTCCGGTACCCGGATAACTGACTCCGCCGCAGCACACAATGACGTTATCGAAGCTCTCTTCGACGCCGTTTGCCTTTATCTTAAAGCCGTTATTTATCTTTTTTACGTCCGTTACGCGCGTGTTAAATCGGAATACGGCACGCTTACGCGCTAAATCGAAGAGCGTTTTCGTCACTTCGCGCGCGTCGTCTGACGCAGGAAAAACTCTGTTCCCGCGCTCGGTTTTCAGGGGAATATATTTCGAAAAATATTTTACGGTATCTTCCGGCGAAAACCCGTTTATCGCTCCGTACATAAACTTCGGATTAGTCACTACTTTGTCGAGAAAAGCTTCCGGCGAGCAATCGTTTGTCAGGTTGCATCTGCCTTTACCGGTAATATTGAGTTTTTTGCCGGCTTCGGCGTTTCTTTCGAAAACGACGACTTCGCCGTTAAGGTTGGCGGCGGCGAATAGTCCCGCGGGACCTGCTCCGATAATTGCTGTTTTCATAGTCGTATTATACAATATTATTCCGAAAATATCAAGTGTTTTGTTTGTTAAGCGGTATTTTAATATGTTTCCGGGATTTACCGCCAAACACTATATTACATTTCGTTTTTTTTATTTAAGCAATACAAAAGCGGGCTTTTTGTATTATCAAACCCGCTTGTCTTTTATAATTTATTCAGATAATCGACTTCGTATTCGTTAAGTTCCCTGACCTCACCGCGGCTGAGACCTCCGACCCTAAGATCGCCTATCGCCATGCGTTTGAGAAAAGTAACGGTTTTGCCTATCGCTTCGAACATACGTCTTATTTGTCTGTTTTTCCCTTCCGTGATAGTGAGTTCGACGCGTGTGGTTTTGGCGTTGGTCTCGAGAATTTTCGCCTTACATTTTTTCGTTCTCACCCCGTCGATCTCCACTCCGTTTCTCAGTCGCGCTATCTCCGGCTCGGTAACCATGCCCTCTATTTTGCACACGTAGGTTTTCGGCACCTCGTTTGCCGGGCGCATAAGCCTGTCCGAAAAATCGCCGTCGGTAGTAAGTAAAAGCAACCCTTCCGAATCGTAATCGAGTCTGCCGACGGGAAATATGCGCTTTTCGCGATACTTGACCGGCAAAAGATCCATTACGGTCTTTCTGTCATGCTCGTCGCGGACGGAACAGATATAACCTTTCGGCTTGTTCATCATAAGGTATATGTGCTTGTGCGGAAGCTTTACTTCCGAGCCGTCCACCGATACGCGATCTTTTTCCTCGTTTACGTCCGTGGCAAGATCGGTCACTACTTTGCCGTTGATTTTTACTCTGCCTTCGAGCACGAACTGTTCGGTTTTTCTTCTGCTCGCGACGCCGCACGCCGCCAAAAATTTGTTTATACGCATTATTTCCCTTCGTCGTAAAGTTTATTTGCCGAAAAGTTTATCCCATACTGATTTTTTCCCGACATTATATATAGTAATTAAATCCGACGAAAAAATCAACCGTTTGTCAAGAAAAACTTGTATTTTTCCGTTTTTTTCTCCTTTTTTTACAGGTGCGGTAAGCGGTTTTACGTCACAAATCCTTACGTCAAGCCTATTCTTTTCCTCCGCGCTCAACGGATATGCAAACGTTTTTTCGCTTTTGAGCGCTACTTCGGACTCTTTTCCGTCGTCCACCCGGATCCGCGTGCATTCGTTTGCGTCTACGATGGTTTCATACGCGTACGTTTCGCGCGCGCTATTCATTAGTTTTATACTGTCGGCGAACATATCCGGACACGACAGCACGACGCACACGAGAGCCAGACCGTCCTTTTCGGAAGCCGACACAAGGCATCTTCCCGCCTTTTTCGTGTATCCGGTCTTTACTCCGCAACCGCCGTCATAAGTCGACAGTATCTTGTTTTTGTTGGTAATCAGCCTTCCGTTTTCTTCTCCGGGCCACTCTATTCGTCGGCTTTTAGCTCCGACTATTTGTCTGAAAACATCGTTTTTCATCGCGTATGACGTGATAGCGGCAAGATCCCGGGCCGTCGTATAATGCTCGTCGTCGTGAAGTCCGTGAGGATTCTTAAGAGAAGTGTTTACGCATCCCGCCTTTGCCGCTACTTCTTCGGATAATTTCGCAAAATTTTCTATGCTTCCGCCCGTATGCAGCGCAAGCGTGACCGCGCAGTCGTTGCCGGATCTGAGCATAAGTCCGTACAACAGATCGATTATTTTATGCTTTTCGCCGCGTCTTAAGTATAAAGACGAGCCTTCTACGCCTTCCGCCGCGGCGGGGACCTCGATCTCACGTTCGAGATCCGGACACTTTTCAATTACCGTAATGCAGGTAAAGATTTTGGTCGTGCTTGCCATGGGAAGTTTTCGGTCGGCGTCCTGCTCGTACAAAACTCTCCCGCTTCTCCTCTCCGTGACGATAGCGCTTTTAGCCGCGATACGATCGGTCGCACTCACGGTTTTTGTCGGAAGCGCCACGAGCGTAAAAAACAATAAAACAACGACGGCCGCTATAATACTAATTGTTTTTTTCATTTTTTCCGAATACGTTTTTGATCAATTCCGGCATCATTTCCGCGACGAGCGAAAAAGGACTCTTTTCGTCGATATTCACGACCTTTACCTTTTCGCCGTCGCATACCAGAAAAGCGATCGGCGTTACGTTCATTCCGGATCCGCTGCCGCCGCCGAACGGATATATCCCGTAATCGTCTTTTTCGCCGTATTCGCCTCCGCCCGCGATCAATCCGAAAGATATTTTACTTATCGGGACCAAAGTTGATTTACCGTCGACTTTTATCGGCGTTCCGAGTATCATGTCGGCGGCTCGCGACGAAAACACCGTTCCGTAGGCGCTGTTCAAAAGCCTTTCTACGGGCGAATTATCCTGATTTTCCATTTTTTATATACTCCTTTTTAATTTTTTTACGACAAAACGAACGACGCCGACCGCTATGCCGAATCCGGACGTCGTAACGAAAACGCCGATATCCGCTTCCGCCGCGACAACCGGCAAAAAATCGACTCCGCAATCAAGATGAAATTCCCCTCTTTTCGCAATGGTCCGCTCTACAACACGCGCCGAGCACGAAGCCACGGCGGCGGCCGTCATTGCTTTATCGTAATCGACGCCGCCCGTTTTCACCTTAATATCCGCCCGGATCTGAGAGGAAAACAATATCAGATCGGTCAAATACGCGATAAGCGGCGGCGGGGATTTGATCTTAGCGTCGTTTTTACCGACTTTCATCATTACGCCGTCTTCGCCCCGATAGAGGTAAGCGTAAAACTCCTTTTTAAAAAATCCCGCTTTTACGACGGTCACGCCGCTCGCGGCGGTCAGATCGAACTCGGCGAGAATTATTACCCTGACGCGGATCGAAAAAAGAATTATGAGAAGCAAAAAAGCACAATAGACCGTCATAAATCTATTGTGCTTAAAAATAGTTATTTTATGTATTATTCGACTTTAGTAACTTCTTCCCCTTTCAGATAATCCGGTAATTCCTCATTTTCGGGCAAATCCGCTTCTTCGTCCTTTTCTTCGGGAATTTCGTAATCCGAATACAGTCCCGCGGTAGTCTCCTTATCCTTATCCGCCTGCAAAACTTTGATCGACTCCAAAAGTTCGTTATAATCGGGCAGTTCGTCTATCGAATCTATCTGGAAACGCTTGAGAAATTCCTCGGTCGTGCCGAATAACAGCGGCTTTCCGACGCTGTCTTTTCTGCCGACGACCTCGATAAGATTATGCTTAAGCAAAAGCTGTATCGTATAATCGCTGTTGCTTCCCCTTATCTGCTCTATCTCAAGTCTCGTTACAGGCTGACGGTACGCGATGATCGCTATCGTTTCGAGCGCGGCGTTGGAGAGATCTTTCTCCTTGATCGGATTAAGAACAAGGCTTATCACGTCGACGTACGCCGGGTTAGAACGGAACTGGACCTTTCCGTTGTAGGTTATAAGATGTATTCCGCACTTGCCGCCGTACTTTTCCTTAAGCCTCTTTATCGACTTTTCGATATCGGCTTTGTCGGTGTTCATTTGTTCGGCAATGTCGCTGATTTTCAGTCCGTCGCCGGACACGAAAAGCAAGCTTTCCAAAACTTCGTCAATTACTTCGTTACTTATCATTGTGCTTCCTCGCTTGATTCGTTAACAGTTTTTTCGGCTTTTTCAAGTTTTATCTCGTCGAATGCCTTATCCTGGTACGCTTTTATGTCGTGGCTCTTCAGCAGCTCCAGAATCGCCTGAAAAGTCGTGATTATTTCGCGCTTGCTGAAATCTTCTTCTATAAGGTCCTCAAAGTTCAAAACAGGATATCTTTCAAAAATCTCAAGAAGCTGTTCCGCTCTTTCCTCGACGGTAAATCTGTCGAGAACTATCGTGCGGACCTGCCTTTCCTTGGATTTTTGCTCGAGTTTCAGGAACATTTTCTGCAAAGCCTTGACAAGCCCGTCCATAGTCATATCGGCAAGAACGAAACGCGGTTTTCCGACGCTGTCGTCCGGCGCGCGGTAAAAACTATCGGTATTTTCCTGCTCTTTCATCTTTTTGCTTGCGTCTTTGTAGAGAGGATAATACTTTTCGCGGTACTCGAGAAGTCTTTGCATAAGGATTTTTTCCGGATTCTCGTCGTCCGGAACTTCCGCTACGGGCGGCGTGGGAAGGAGCTGTTTTGACTTTATCTCGATAAGACACGCCGCAACGCCCAAAAAGTCGCTTGCCTTCTCCATATCGAGTTTGTCAACGCCCTTCATCGCCTCGAGGTATTGATCGGTTATCTGAGATACGAAGAT
>CACZPH010000006.1 GCA_902783025.1 uncultured Eubacteriales bacterium
AAGAGTAATATTATGATATAAGATATTTTTTGCGCGAGGGAACATGAAAACTCTTGTAAGTCACATAGAGCGCGGCTCGACTTTCGACGGGCCGGGAATACGGACGGTCGTTTTTCTCAAGGGCTGCCCGTTGTCCTGCAAGTGGTGCCACAACCCCGAGTGCATATCCTTTGACAAACAAATTCTGTTCTATCCCGACAAGTGCGTTTACTGCGGCGCTTGCTCGCGCGGCGAAGAATGCTATTCGGGCGCGCGGAAAGTGTGCGGCGAGGAAATAAGCGTGGACGAAGTGGTGAGCGAGATAAAGAAAGACGTAAAGTTTTTTGCGTCCGGCGGCGGCGCGACGATAAGCGGAGGCGAACCTCTCGCGCATCGCGACTTTACGCTCGCGCTTATCAGGGCGCTTAAGAAGGAAAATATCAACGTAGGGGTGGAAACGTCGCTGTACAGGTTTGACAGCGAGATACTTTCGCTGTGCGACGTGGTTATGGCGGATCTCAAGATATGGGACGAAGAAAAGCACCTTAAATACGTCGGGATTGCCAACGACGGGATCAAGGCGAATTTTCTCAAGCTCGATTCTCTGGGCGTTCCGATAATAGTGCGCACGCCGCTTATCGGCTTTGTCAACGACGACGAGGCGGAAGTCAAGGCGATCTCCGACTTTGCGCTAAGTCTCAAAAACGCCGTAAAGTACGAACTTTTGCCCTATCATCCGCTGGGAATAAGCAAGGCGCAGGCGCTGGGGGAAGAACAGGAAAAGTTTGAGCCGCCGAGCGATTACAGACTTAAACTTCTCGAAAAATACACTTTCGTAAAGAAACAAGGAGCAAACAATGACTAACGTCGAAGAAGCCGTCAAGGCGCTTACCGAAAAACCCGTCTTTTCGACCGAAATAGAAAGAATACGCATTCTCGACGAGTGCAAACACAACTTTGACGGACAACCGCAGCCTATGCGTTTTGCCCGTACTATGGATTACGCTATGCGCAGACTGTCCACGCCGCTCAAAAGCAGCGACGTAATACTGGGCAGGAGCGTGGACAGAGAACTTAGCGAAGAAGAAGAGGCTTTGTATCAGGCTTTCTTACACGATCCGGCAAATCCTTACTATTCGGCTCTCAACGGCTCGGGGCATTGCTCGTACGACTGGGAAGACCTCGTGTCGCTCGGGCTCGGCGGGCTCAAAAAGCGCGCGCAGGACAGAAAAAAAGGCGAAACCGACGAAGAAAAGCTCGTTTTTCTTACCGGCGCTATGGGCGTTTATGATTCCGTAAGCGTATTTATAGAGCGCTACGCTCAAGCCGCCGAAAAAGCGGGCATGACGGAGCAGGCGCAAAACCTCAACAGTGTGGCGCACGAACCCCCTAAGACTTTTTACGCCGCGATGCAGCTATTGTGGATAGTGACTCTTATCGACTGCTATTTTATTACGGCTAATCCCACTCTTACGTTAGGGCGTATGGATCAATTTTTGCTTCCGCTGTACCGCGCGGACGTAAAGGCGGGAAGGCTCGACGAACAAAAAGCGAAAGAGATAATTACCGACTACTACTGCAAGCATAATCTCATTATGGGAAGAGGCGAGCATCAGGTGGGCGACGCCACCAACAGTACGACTTTCGGCCGTATTCACAACTTCGACGCGCCGCAGTATTTACTGCTCGCAGGCACCGACAAGGACGGCAAAAACGCGGTAAACGAACTTACGTATCTGTTTGCCGAGTGCATAGAGCCCAAGTTCAAAAACCCCGTAGTGGTAGTGCGCTACTTCGAGGGCATGGACAAAGCGGAGCCGGGGCTGTGGAAAATCCTTACAGGCAAGGCGCTTGAGAGCGCGTCGATGATGTTTTACAACGACGACGACGTGATAGCCGCCTTTAAGCGTATGGGACTGGGAGAAGACAGCCGCAACTATATTCATTTCGGTTGCAACTGGCCGTCGCCCGGCACTAACGGCGAGTGGATCAACTTCGGGCCCAAGTCGTGGCGATTCGATCCCGACATGGACGAAGAAGAGAAAAAATATCTCAACAGACCTTTTATGCGCTATTACCGTTGCA
Organism: uncultured Eubacteriales bacterium; assembly: GCA_902783025.1. Taxonomy (GTDB): domain Bacteria; phylum Bacillota; class Clostridia; order Christensenellales; family Pumilibacteraceae; genus RUG12826. The sequence goes on from CACZPH010000006.1 coordinate 2,065, forward strand.
ATCTCGGCAGCGGTTACGGCGGTTGGGCGGGAGTGCTCGACGACGTACTTTTCTCTCTTGCGGAAAAGGACGAAAACACGCTTACGATAGACGACTTTTACGACGGATTCTTTGAGGTATGGGACGGCTTTCTCGACGAAAAACTCGAATACCTGGAGCGAGAGGTCAACGCGCGCAAAAGCCATCCCGCGCACCTTCTTACATTTACGGATTGTATGTGCCGCGAGCCTATATCGAAGGCGGAGTGTCTCGGCGCTTGCGCGAAATACCACTTCGAACTTCAGTCCTTCTATATGTTCGGCACGGTTGTCGATTGTCTTACCGTAATCGACGAACTCGTTTTCCGCCGCAAAGCCGTTTCGCTCAAGAAACTTGCCGAGGCGGTAAAAAACAACTTCGAGGGCGAAGAGCGGCTCAGACTTATGTGCAAGAGCGTGGAGCGCTACGGCTCGGACAGCGAACTGAGCAATTACCACGCGGAGCGGCTGTCAAAGCGCGCTCTCGACTCCATATACGACAAGAGCAAACCTTACTTCGAGCGGAGCAGAGTTTTCCTCGTAGCCTGCATGCAGTCCGACACATGGCACCTCAAGGAAGGTTTGGCTTACGGCGCTACCCCCGACGGACGCAAAGCTGGCGAGGCGTTCAGCCAGAACTCGCGGCCTTGTAACGGCGCTTGCACGAAAGGCGTTACGGGAATGCTCAACTCGATGCTTTCGGTGGACGCTTCGGCGCTTATGAGCGGCGCGCTCAATCTTGACGTGGACGCGCGGGCGTTTAAGGGCGAAGAAGGCAGGAAGAATTTTGCGGGAATGCTTGCCGCGTATTTCAACGCCGGCGGACTTCACGCGCAAGTAAGTTGCGTCAGCCGCGACGATCTCATCGCCGCGCAGAAAAACCCCGACGCGTACAGGGATCTGAGAGTCAGAGTTACCGGATACAGCGGAATTTTCGTGGATTTTTGCAAAGACCTGCAAAACGATATAATAAACAGATTGAGTTAAAGGAGAATAATAATGGAAAGAATCGATTTGGGAAGAGGGATCAAAGTCGCTCCCGTATGCCTGGGCGCGATGAACTTCGGCACGACCACCGACAAGAAGTCGTCCTACGCGGTACTCGACGCGTATATCGAGCGCGGCGGCAACTTTATCGACACGTCAAATAATTACGCGCACTGGGCCGGTACCGGCGACGAGAGCGAAACGCTTCTCGGCGAGTATCTCAAGGAGCGCAAAAACCGCGACAAACTCGTTATCGCGACCAAAGTCGGCTTCGATCGCCACGGAGAGGGCGCGGGACTGAAGAAAGAGCAGATAGAGTACTGGATAGACGAGAGCCTTCGCAAACTCGGCTGCGACTATATCGATATTTATTACGCGCACACCGACGACGCGAATACGCCGCTCGAAGAAACGATGTCCGCTTTTGACAAATTAGTTCGCAAAGGCAAGGTAAAAATGCTCGGCGGCAGCAATTACGACACCTGGAGATTCGAGCGCGCTAACAACGTGGCGCGCGATATCAACGGCTATCCTTTCGAGATAATGCAGCAGCGCTACGCGTACCTTTACGCAAAGCCCGAATGCGCGCCCAAGTACGCTTTCAACGAATACGTAACGCGCGAAAGGCTACGTTATCTTGCCGCCAACAACGTGCCGCTCGTGGCGTACTCGTGCCTTGCGCGCGGCGGATTCGAAAACCCCGAACGCCTTCCCGCCGACCTTATCGCCGGGGAAAGACTGGAGTTTGCGCGCAATATGGCTAAGGAAAAGGGCGTAAGTACCAGCGCGCTCATCGTGGCGTATTACGCTAACGTTTACCGTATAGGCGGACCGAGGATTATTCCGCTTTTCTCGTCCTCGTCGCCCGAGCATTTTATCGAAAACCTAGGCGGTCTCGATATCGCGCTTACCGACGAAGAGCTCGCCGCTTTGAAAAACGCCTGAATAAAATAGCGACGCAGAATTTTTTTGCGCCGCTTTTTATTGATAATCGCGGAATTTTATGCTATAATTTTCTATATGCGCTTTTCGCGCGCCTAAGCCGCCGCAAAAGCGGAGCGGAGAATTTATGAAAAGAATAAAAACGTTAGTCTTTATTTTACTTATCGCGTTTGTTTTGCCGGTGATAGGCTCGTCGGCTTTTTCGGCTTACGCCGCGGATTCGTATATGGCGGATAAGACCGAGACGGTTTACGACGACAACGCCGGACTCAGTACGGGTAAGGCAAACGCGGTATGCCAGACGGAAGACGGCTTTTTGTGGATAGGACAGTACGCGGGGCTCACGCGTTACGATTCTGAAAACTTCACGACGTTTACCGAAATGGGCGGTTGCCAGGTTACCGGAGTCGTTTCACTCGCGTCGGTCGGCAACGATCTGTATATCGGCACGCAAAAAGGGCTTTTTATTCTCCACAACGGCACGGTTACGCCGTTTAAGCTCAACGTGGCGGCGGATTACCGCGTCAATCAGATAGTGGCGGAAGGCGATCTCATGTATTTTGCGACGGATATAGGTCTGTATTCGTATTCGCGCCGCACGGGTGAGCTCAGAATGAGAAGCAATCTTGATGTGGTGAGCGTCGCGGCGTACGAAACGATGTACTACTACGTATCGCACGGTAAGGTTTACGGATCAAACAACGAGGTGTATTTTTCCGTCGAACACGCGGGAGCGAAGAGCGTTTTTCTCGATCGTACCACGCTGTACATAGGCTTCGATAACGGCGAAATAGCGATCAAAGATCTCGCGTTGTCCGGCTCCGCGGTAAAGACGGTAATGGTAGCCGAGCATAACGGCATAAATAAATTCGTCAAGCACGAGGGAAAGATATACATAGCGACCGACGGCGGCTTGAGGATCTTCGACGGAGAGAACGTCGAATACGACGACGGACTCGCCGTATCTGCGTCGATAGACGACATAAGTTTTGATTACGAGGGCAATCTTTGGCTCGCTTCCAGTTCGTCGGGCGTTTCCAAAATTTCCGTCAACCAGTTAGTGGATTACTTTTACGATTTCGGCATAACGGCAAAAAACGTCACGGCGATCGAGCGCTACGAGATCCCCGGATCGGGCAAAACTCTCACGTACGTAGCGACCGAAACGGGTCTTATCGTCGTTGACGACGGCGCAAAGCAGAGAGTGAACAACGAACTTACCGCCCTTCTCGAAGACATAAGACTCCGCGACCTTATCGTTTTTGACGATAAATTGTACATTGCGACTTACGGCACGGCGCTTTACGACCTTATTGAGTATGACGGCGCGATAAAGCATATTATGGCGGACAAACTCGTCGAAGAAGGCGACGAATCGTCCAACGCGGGGCAGATACGATGCCTCGCCGCGGAAGGGGATTCGCTCTTTATCGGCACTAATTACGGCGTCAGCAAAATGACGGTGAGCGGCGGCGAAAAAACGTTCGTTACCAAGCGTTTCGACAGCACGCGTCCGCTGTATATTTATCCGTACGGCGATAAGGTTTACGTTTGTCTCGACAACAAGGGCGTGGGTGTAATGCCTCTCGATTTTTCGAGCAATTTCGAGCGTTTCGACGAAGAGTTTCACTCGTCGCTCAAGTGTCTGTACAGCGACGGCAAACTGTTTTTCAACGACAATAACGTCCTTCTTTACTACGACGGCGAATCGGTCGAGGCGGTCGATTGCGACATGGTCGGCTCGATAGTCGAGATCTTACGCTTCGGCGACAAATTCTTTATCGGCACGGACGTAATGGTTTATGAGATAAAAGCGAGCGAGATCTATTCCGAGGACATCAATCCGGTTACCATAGGCAAAACAAAAGGTCTCAGACACAGCCTTATCGCCAATACGTCCGGATATTACGACGAGGCTGAAAACGAATATTATTTTGCCACGCTCGGCGGCGTGTATATTTACGACATAGCGAACGAAGAAGAAACCGGCGTGCCGGTAAAACTCGCCGTAAATTCGATTTACGTGGACGGCGTACCCGTCGAGGGCGATACGCTGGAGCTCGGCAAGGACGCACAACGTCTTACGATAGACGTTTCGGTTTTGTCGTTTGCGCCCAACGACGGCTATACCGTATATTACAAAATGAGCGGCGTGGACTCCGAATACCGGGTGCTCGGCGCCGGCGCGCACGAAATCGTATATTCGTCCGTTCCGGGCGGCGATCACGATTTTACCGTGTACGCGGAGAGCGCGAGCGGCAAACGCAGCGCGAATATCGTGGAGATACGCGTCAACAAAGCGCTCAAACTTTACGAATACGTTTGGTTCTGGGTAGTCGCCGGCGTACTGGTACTCGGCGTCACGACGGGAGCCGCAACGCTTTTCGCGCATTTGCGTACGCGCAGGGCTATAGCAAGGCAGCTCGAATACAAGAAGATAACGCTCGAGTCGATAGAGGCGATCGCGAGAACGGTCGACGCCAAGGATTCGTACACCAACGGTCACTCCATGCGCGTGGGAAAATATTCGCGTATGCTCGCGATAGAACTCGGGCTTAAGGGCGACGAGGTAGACAATATTTATTATATAGCGCTTTTGCACGATATAGGTAAAATCGGTATCCCGGACGCTATTCTCAACAAGCCAGGAAGACTTACCGACGAAGAATTCGCCGTTATGAAATCCCACACCGTCAAGGGCGCGGGGATACTGAGCAGTATTTCCACTATCCCGCATATCGTCGAAGGCGCCGAATTTCACCACGAGAAGTACAACGGCACCGGATACCCGATGGGCCTTAAGGGCAAAGATATTCCGTATATAGCGCGCATAATCTGCTGCTGCGACTGCTATGACGCTATGGCGACGAAACGCGTCTATAAGATGCCTTATACCGAAGACCAGATAATCGAACAGTTTGAGAAAGGCAAGGGGACGCAGTTCGATCCCGAGATAGCCGACGCGGTCATCAGGCTTATCCGCGAAGGCAAGTTCAGACAAGTCGACGAAGAGTTTAATCGCGAAGCGGCCGCGAAAAAACAAAACGATAACGAAAAGACGGAAAGCGGCGGACAAGACAAGATAGCGGGCGAACCGTCCGAAAATAAATCCGCAGACGGCGAGAACGACAAAAACAATAACTGAAACAAAACGCGCGCCGGCATAAAAACGGCGCTTTTGAGAGGTAAAATGCATTATTGCGACTACGATTCGCCTCTTGGCAATATTATGCTCGCCTCCGACGGGGAGAGTATTACGGAGATCCGCTTTGTTCCGTCTCAAGGTCGCCGCGACGCGCTCGCGGTCTTCGGCGCGGCTTCGAAGTGGCTCGACGACTATTTCGGCGGATTTTCGGGAGAGCCGGATTTTAAGATACGGCTTTACGTCCCGCCGTTTGCGGAGAAAGTTCTTACCGCGCTATGCAAAGTGGGCTACGGCGAAACTATCACGTACGGCGGACTGTCCGCGGTCGTTTTCGGCTCGCCGCGCTACGCAAGAGCGGTTGGCAGCGCCGTCGGATCCAACCCCGTCGCCATCGCCGTGCCTTGCCACAGAGTAGTGGCGGCAAAAGGTCTCGGAGGCTACGAGTACGGAACCGCGGTAAAATCCGCGCTGCTCGATCTGGAAAGAGCGAATATTACTCTCAAATAACGCTTACCGCTATTAGGTAAAATAAAATTTTGCTTTGTAAACGTTGCGCTCGCAAAAGAGCAAGTCAAAACCCTCTCGGCTTAGCGCGCACGCGTTTTGCCTGCTCGCCCGCGGGTTTTACCGCCCCGCGCGTGATTTGCGCCCCAAAAAAATAATTTTTCGCTTTTGCCTTGATTTTTGTTGCAAAATCCCGACAAATCGTATATAATAATATTCGGTTTTTCGCCACGACACGGAGAGATGTCAGAGTGGTCGAATGTGCTCGCTTGGAAAGCGGGTAGACCCCTAAAGGGTCTCGCAGGTTCAAATCCTGTTCTCTCCGCCAAGTGAAACTCGTTTGAACCCCGAAGGTTCAAACGAGTTTTCTTGTTTTCGGCGGTCGAACAGCGGGTCGGTCATCGCGGGTTCGGTCGCGTTGACCGCTCTCGGCGCGTTCGGCTCGGTGTTGTAAAAGATCAGCACCTTGTCGTCATACAGGATCACTTTGTTGACGAATGAATTGAAGAATTCGTTTCTTGCCTCGTCGCTCTCGTATTTCTTTCGTGCAAAGTAACCTAAAAACGCTTTTACGGTCGCAAGGTCCAGCGGTTGGATCTGCCGTGCCTGCTCCACGGCGATCTTGCTTTCCAATTCTTCTTTCCGCGCTTCCAATTCGAGTAGCCTTTCTTTGGTCGCTTTGGTAATGATCCCCTGTTCGATCGCGGAAAGGAACCCTTTGATCCCTTTCTCCGTTTCCTTCCATTCGCTTTCGAGTGCCGTCAGAGCGGCGGGCTTGGTGATCTCGGCATTGAATCTTTCCACCACGATCTCCGCGATCCTTTCGATGACGTCCGGTTTCAGCACGTATTCAGCCGTTGTGTTGAAAACGAGTTCTTCCAGATCCTTTTGCCTGTAATTCTTCTTCCCGCAGGCGCTCGCGTTGCGTTTGCGGTTGAAGCACTTGTAGTAACGGTGTACTTTCCCGGTCTTGCTGGTCCCGGTCTCCGCTGTCATCAGACTGCCGCAATGACCGCAGAACAGTTTGCCGCTCAAAAGATACGGCTTTTCGGCTTTGCAATCGCGCTGTTTGTGCTTGTGTTCATCCATCAGCCGATTGCACTCCCGGAAGATTTTTTCATCGACGATCGGCGGGACAACGTCGGTGTAAACCGTGCCTTTGGAACGAACGATACCGATATATTTCTCGTTGCGGATGATGCGGGAAACGTAGTTCATGCTGAACGCGGAACCGACTTTGGTCCTGATCCCGTCACGGTTGAGCCGTTCAACGATGTCGTTGATCTTTTCACCGTTTCCGTACCGCCGGAAAATGTCACGAACCACCTCGGCCTCGGATGGATCGACGACCCATTTCTTATTCACGATGTCGTAGCCGTAAAGTCCGTACCCACCGATAAAATACCCTTTGGAGAGACTTTCGTGAATACCGCGCCGGACCTTTTGCGAAAGTTCGGCGGAATAGTATTCCGCCATGCTTTCCAAAACGCCCTCGATCAGAATGCCGCTTGCGTCTTCCGTGATGTTTTCCTTTGCGGAAAGAACGCGAACGCCGTTCTTTTTGAGTTTGGCTTTGTAGTTCGCGCTGTCGTAACGGTTTCGGGCAAAACGATCCAACTGATAGACGAGAACAAAGTCAAACGTTTTCTTTTTGCTGTCGTCAATCATTTTGAGAAATTCGGGGCGCTTGTCCGATATCCCGGTAATGGCTCTGTCAACGTATTCGCCCACGATCACAAGATCCTGCCGCTTCGCATAGTCATAGCACTCGTGGAGTTGTCCTTCAATGGATTGCTCGGTCTGGCTGTGAGAACTGAATCTTGCGTAGATGACTGCCCGTTTATTCATGGTGATTCCCTCCGAATACGTTCTGCGGCGTGATACCGTTGACGGCTCCGCCGGTTTTGACAAAGTCGATCAGAATATTTGCCAATACGACCGCGCTTTTTTCGATTTGTTCTTGCGATAACTTGCAAGGACTTTTTTCTTTTGTTCCCGCAGAAAGATCCACGGAAACCATGTTGATCGCTTGATCTTTGATTGTTCAGTCCTTCTCGGACGGCGGGGAGTCCCTTTATTTTCACCCGTTCCCACAAGGAAGTAAAGGGTAATCATTTGCCCTACGTCGGTCAAGTGTCGGTCTTTCGTTCTCAAAGACGTTATTGATCTTCCTTTTTCTGTCTATTGAACTTTTCAAGTTCACCGCTGAAAAAGTCGTCGTATCCGTCCATGATCTTCGCCAAGTCCAGATCATGCTCGGCGGCATCGTCTAATAGGGCTTTGTAGCCCGCCTGTATCAGTTGGACCTTGGTGTAACCGTATTCTTTGAGAAACG
>CACZPH010000007.1 GCA_902783025.1 uncultured Eubacteriales bacterium
AAAAAATCAAAAAAGACGGTACTCTTGCCGTAAAACTCGGCTTTTTGGGCGGAATCTGCATGGGAGTGTTGGCAATTTGATGGACATAACGATTATTCTTAAAATCGCCGGAGTCGGGCTTTTGACCGCGATAGTCAATCAGATCCTAAAGAAAGCGGACAAGGAGGAGATCGCGACCTTTACGACTATTGCGGGTCTTATTATCGTATTGGTTATGGTTGTCGATATGGTAGTAAGGCTGTTTTCGTCGCTCAAATATTTTTTCGGTATGTTATGATAGGTTTTCTGCTTAAAGTCTGCATATTCGCTATCGTCGCGGCGCTTGCGGTGGTTATCGTGCGCGAGCAAAACAAAGAAATAGCGATAATTCTCGTTGTAGTCTGTTCGGTGGCGATTTTGATAGCCATAGCGGACTTGCTGTCGGGGTTTGTCGCCGCGATCAGATCGTATATTGAAGATCTCGGCGTCGCTCCGGCATACTTCAAGACGGTATTCAAAATAGTTTTCGTCGCGTACGCGGCTCAAATCGCCTGCGACATCGTGGAAGACATGAACGTTAAGTCACTGTCGTCAAAGATAGGACTGACCGCCAAAATCGTAATTTTGGCTCTTGCGATGCCGGTAGTGGCGGAATTCGTCGATCTTATCAAGGGCGTATTATGAAAAAGAAAGTTTTCTTCGCGTTCGCGTTGCTTTGTTTTTTAATGATTCTGACGGCTTCGCATACCGTTTATGCCGCCGACGAGGATCCGTTATACGGAGTCGATCTTGACGTAATAGAAGATTTTTTCGATTCGCTTGACGAATCGTCGCGTACCGCTCTCGGAGGTTCGGTCGAAGAATTCGCAGGAAGGCTCAAGAGGGGTGAAACAATAGATTTTCAAGCGGTTTTAAGGCTTATTCTCGGCGCGTTGTCGTCGTCGGTCGGCTCTGTGGCTCCTTATTTTACAAGCGTACTCGGTATGATAATCCTTATCGGCGTATTGAGCGGGATAAGAAGCGATTTCGGCAAAGAAGGAGTGCAAAGCGTGCTCGAATTCGCTTTTTCCGTGCTGATCGGCGGACTGATTATCGGTTACGTGGCGTCGACGATAAACGAAGCGTCGCGGTTTTTGCGGCGGGTTTCCGAGCTGATCTCCGTAGCGTTTCCCGTTTTATTTACCCTTCTGCTGAGTCTCGGCGCAACGGCAACGACGACCGCTCTGCAGCCGTTTGTGAGCTTTTTCGCGGAACTTATCGGATTAGTAATAAGTAAAATAGTTTTACCGCTTGCCGTCATCGGTATCGTAATGTCGGTTCTCAGCGGCGTAAGCGTTGGTTTTAATGTAAAAAAATTTAACGATCTGATATTGTCTTTTGCAAAATCGGTTATATTTTCGGTATTTTTTGTATTTTCGGTTTTTTTAGGGGTTCAGGGTGTGGTCGCGGGTGTATACGACGGGGTCGCCGCGCGGATAGCCAGATTTTCGCTCGGAAAATACGTGCCGATAATAGGCGGATATCTATCGGAAGGGCTTAATATGATTTTAGCGGGGACCGTATTGCTCAAAAACGGAGTAGGCGCGGCGTTTATTCTCTTGATTTTGATAATAGCATTGCCCGTAATATTAAAAACAGCGGTTTTAACGGGTTTTACTAAAGTATTGGCTGTTGTTTCTTCTCCCTTTGAGTGCCGAGGAGTGACCGGAATGCTTGAAGGTGTGGGAAAATCGCTTAATATTATTATTTCGTCGCTTTTTGCCGTTACTTTGAGCGCGCTCGTTATGTCGGTCGTCGTGGTCCTTAGCGCAAATACGGTGGTATAATGTCAGGCTGGATATTTACGTTTACGGCTGTGTCGGTATGCGTTTTCGTAGCGAATTTGCTTCTCGAAAACACAAAATTCGCGCCCGTCGCGAAAAAATCTCTTGCGATAGTGTTGGCTTTAGTCTTATCTTTGCCTGTTTTCGGACTGTTTAACTTAAACTTCGATCCGAACGGATTTGAAAAAAACGGCATAACGGTAAACAATGAACTGTTTGAAGAATTACTGGAGGCAAAACTAAACGCGGTACGAAAGACTATTATCGCCGAATTCGAGCGTAACGGACTGGAAGGCGCCGACGTTTATTTTATTACGGACGAGAATAGCGAAACTATCACAAAAATTTTAGTAGACGTCTCAAATGCGGAATATAACGACGGAGCAGCGAATATAAATGAAATATCGAAATACGTAAATAACGTATTTCATACCGACGCGGAGATAGTGTTGTATGATTGATACGCCGCAAATAAAGAAATTTATCAAGGAGCACGGCGAAGCGTTCCTTATCGTCTTGCTGATCGTGATACTCGTTGCGGTTTTACTCACGTCCAAGTTCTCGTCCGGATCCGCAAAAGCTTCGTATTCGTCTCTTAGCGAACGAGAAAAATTAAGATACGATCTTACAAGTGCGGTACGGACGATCAGCGGAGACAATGAGGCGAAAATTTTGGTCGTTTGGGACGAAAATAAACCTTCTCAAAGTACATCGCCAGACATAATAACAATGTTTAACAATACAAATGCACAAAATATGACGTCGAACTCCCTTAAAGTAAGCGGGGTGGCGGTAGTAAGCAAAAATGCTTCTAAGGCTGACGTTAAAGTAAAAATCACGTATTTGTTATCAAATTTACTTGAGATAAGCGCCGATAAAATTTCGGTAATCGGAGTGTAAATTTTTTTTGGAGGACAAAAATGAAAAAAGGAAGCAAAATTTTAGTCATCGTAGGAATGGTCGCGTTACTTATTGTCACAGGGTATCTTAACGTTTTTCTCAATTCAAACTTTAATAAAAAAGATACTCAAGCCAAGGCCGAGGCGTCCGCCGATTTCTTTACGACGTACAGGACGGACAGGGAGGCTGTGCGCGAACAGACCGTTATGTATCTTAACTCGATAATCAACAACGAGGTTTCGAGCGAAGAGGCGGTCGCTCAGGCTCAGGCCGATCTTATCAAACTTACCAACGGTTTGGAGACCGAACTCAAACTTGAAGCTTCGATCAAGTCCGCCGGATTTGAAGACGTAGCGGTTTCTTCGGGCGGAGAAAACGTCAACGTCATACTCAAATCCAAAAATTTAGGCGATGAAGACGTGGCGAAAGTTTTGCAGATCGTGACGTCGACAACCGGCGCCGACGCCACCAACGTAATAATTATTCCCGTTGAATAACGATTTTTGTTGTTTTTTATAAATTTATATGTTATAATTATACAAAAGAATCGTGGAGCGCACCGTTTATGAAGACCAAATTCGTAGGTGAACAGGCAGGAAAAGTCAATTACGGACTAAAAGTCGTTAAGACCATCATATCGCTTGCGACTTTAGAGATCGGCGGAGTAGTCGAACTTCAAGGCAAAAAGATAACTATCGAAAAAAACGGCGATATTCTCAATATCGACGTTTTTATCAATGTTTTGGCGTCGGTCGCTTGTTCCGAAATAGCCTACAGAGTGCAGGAAAACATAAAAAACAGCGTGGAATCCATGACAAACTATAAGACCGGAGCGATCAACGTCAACGTTCTGGGCGTAAAATTCGAAGAAAACTGAAGAGGCAAATATGAGAAGAGAAGCGCGAGACGCAATGTTGAAAATAACTTTCGAAAGACTTGTTAACGGATATGATAACGATCTTACCTACAAGTCGTTAGCCGAATCGTTAAAGGACGAAGATAAAGAATACCTTGATTTTTTGCGTGAAGGGGTAAATTCGAGATTCGATTTTCTCAAGAACGTAATTTCCGGATACGTCTCGACTTACAAAGAAGAAAGAATCTATAAAGTCGATCTTGCGATAATGCTTACAGCGGCTTTTGAGATACTCTTTGTGGATTCCGTCCCGGATAAGGTCGCGGTCAACGAGGCTGTGGAACTTGCCAAGGTCTATTCGACGGACTCAAGCCCGGCTTTTGTCAACGGCGTTCTTGCCAGCATAATCAAAAATAAGGAAGAAACGGTAAAAAATTATGGCGAAAATAATTGACGGAAAGGCCGTTGCCGCCGAAGTTAAACGCGGGCTGAAAGAAAAGGCGGATTTTTTTGAGTCAAAGTACGGCAGGAAGATTTGTCTTGCCGTAATTATAGCCGGAGACGATCCGGCAAGCGCGATTTACGTGCGCAACAAAGTCAAGGCGTGCGAAGAAACGAACGTCAAGTCTTTGAAATACGCGCTCCCCGCTTCCGTTCCGCAATCCGAACTTAACGAATTGATCGACGCTTTGGCTGCCGACGATTCTGTGGACGGGATCCTCGTTCAGGTACCTCTTCCCGCGCATCTTGACGAACGGGAGGCGTTGTCGCATATTCCGACAAACAAAGACGTCGACGGGTTTTCGGCTGAAAACGTCGGCAAACTTGTGCTAAAAGAAGAATGCAGCAAGGCTTGCACGCCGAGCGGAATAATAGAGCTTATCGATTCGACGGGCGTCGAGATCGAAGGCAAACGCGCCGTTGTGGTAGGTCGGAGCAACACGGTCGGCAAACCCGTCGCGCTCATGCTGTTAGAGCGAAACGCGACCGTTACGGTTTGCCATTCGCGCACGCGCGATCTTGCGTCCGTGTGCCGGGAAGCGGATATTCTCGTCAGCGCGGTGGGTAAAGCGCGTTTTATTACCGCAGACATGGTAAAAGAAGGCGCGATCGTTATCGACGTAGGAATGAATCGTGTGGACGGCAAACTTTACGGCGACGTTGATTTCGATCCGGTAAGCGCAAAAGCGTCTTATATTACTCCCGTGCCCGGAGGCGTCGGACCGATGACCGTCGCCATGTTGCTGAATAATACGGTAAAAGCGGCGTATCGTGGAAAATAGATTATCCGTTTCACAACTCAATAATTACATCAAGGGCGTATTCGACGACGAAACTATTCTCCAAAATATTTCGGTATACGGAGAATTGTTCGAGTTCAAGATTTCGGGCGGGAATACTTATATCACACTCAAGGAAGGCGATTGTCTTTTAAGTTGCGTTAAGTATTCGCGGTTAGAGAAAATCGAACTCGGGACCCTTTTGACTCTTTACGGTTCGGTCGTATTTTATCGTAGATCCGGGAGGGTCAATTTTTCGATCAAGTCGGTAAGTAAGGCAGGCGAAGGCAAATATTACGCCGATCTGCAAAAACTCAAGGAAAAATTGTATCTTGAGGGTGCGTTTTCAAACCGCCCGCCTTTGCCCGAATTCATTGCGGATTGCGCGATAATTACAAGCTCGACCGGTGCGGTCGTCCATGATTTTGCGTCGGTTTTGTCATCGTCGTACCCTCCTGTTGGCGTTAAAGTTTTTAAGAGTTCGGTACAAGGCGACGGCGCGGAAACGGAACTTGCGTCTGCGCTTCTCGCCGCCGAAAAAGGCGGTTTTGACGTTATCGTTTTGGCGAGCGGCGGCGGTTCGACGGCAGATCTCGAATGTTTTAACAAAGAAAACGTTGTTCGCGCTCTGGCGTCGCTCAAAACGCCGACTATTTCGGCGATAGGTCACGAGGTCGATTATACGCTATGCGATCTCGCCGCTTCGGTTCGCGCCGGGACTCCGAGTATTGCGGCGAAAATCATTGCCGATGTCAACGCAAAGGCACTTACGCGTTTTGAAACGGCGGTTTCGACGCTCAAAGAAGCGCTTTATTCCAAGATTTCTCAGGCGTCCGCTTCGATTTATTACGCGGCGAACAAAATCACGCGCGAA
>CACZPH010000008.1 GCA_902783025.1 uncultured Eubacteriales bacterium
ATCTACTTATTCTCGCGCTCAAAGATAAACTCATCGCTCTTTCGGACAGAGTCAAACAGTACGAAGCGGAGCGGGACAAAGTAAGCAAGGCGTTGGAAGCGGCGGTAGAAAAGTCCGAGGAATTCGAACGCGAGGCGGAAGAAAGGTATCTTGCCGAGATCTCGCAGCTGCAGACTTTCGCAATGCGCTGGAAGAAGTATTACAAATCGCTGATAGCTAAGTACCCGGCGGGCGAAGATATAGAAAAAGCCGCCCGATTTACCGAGAAGGTCAACGCGCTTTTTGCGGAAAACGAGGACGACGAGGCCGCGAAACTCGAACAGTTCCGCGCCGGTCAAGCCGCCATACTTACCAAGACCAAGCAAAAGTCGCGCGAGGAGCAGGAAAAAGAACTGATGAGCCTGCTAAGCGAGCTCGAATAAACGTAAACCGCCCGATAGTGGGCGGTTTTTTCGCGGATAAGCGGTATTTTTAATCAAAAACCTTACTTTTTTACGCGTTTTCGCTTGACTAAGGCGTATCGTTTGTATTATAATATTCTCCGAGCCGTACAGCGAAGGTTTTAATCTCTTTTGAGAACCTTGCCTGACGGAGACATCAGTGAGGAGGTGCTAATATGTACGCAGTAATACTTACGGGCGGCAAACAGTACAAGGTAAGCGAAGGCGACGTTATCGAAGTCGAGAAGCTCGACGCAGAGGCCGGCGCGACTGTCGAACTCGACGTGCTTATGACCGTAGACGGAGAGACCGTTCTGACGGGCAAGGACGTTAAGGGCAAGGCTACCGCTACCGTACTTGCGCACGGCAAGGACAAGAAGGTTGTCGTTTATACCTACAAGCCCAAGAAGAACGAGCGCAAGAAGAAAGGCCACAGACAACCGTTCACGCGTCTTAAGATCGAAAAGCTCGCGTAATGACTAAGGTAACCGTATACAAAGAAAAAGGCAAAGTCGTAAGGCTTGTCAGCGACGGACATACCGATTACGGAGAGGAAGGCGAAGACATCGTATGCGCCGCGCTCTCTTCGGTGATCCAGACGGCGGTTTTGGGACTTTTGCAGGTTGCGGCTATCCCTCTCAAATACGAAATAAGGGATCAGGGCGCTTATCTTTGTTTTGAATTACCCGAAGTAGTCGAACGGCAAAGGCACGACGCGGACGTCATAATCGACACCATGTTGTGCGGAATTTCCGACCTTATCGAAGGATATTCCGATTTTATCGAATTGGAGGTTAAATAATCATGTTTATTAATATTCAATTATTCGCTCACAAGAAAGGCGGCGGCTCGACCAAAAACGGCAGAGACTCCAACGCACAACGCCTCGGCGTTAAGCGCGGCGACGGACAGTTCGTATCCGCCGGCAGCATTCTCGTAAGACAGAGAGGAACGGCTACTCATCCCGGCAACAACGTAGGCAGGGGCAACGACGATACGCTTTACGCGCTTATCGACGGAGTAGTTAAGTTCGAGAGAAAGGGCGACAGAAAATTGGTAAGCGTTTACGCTGCCGAATAACGCAAGCAACGCACCGTTTTAATACGGCGCGTTTCTTTTAAGAAAAATGAAAAAAGTAATTACAAGCGACAATTTTTCGGTATCGGCGACTTTAGAGTGCGGACAGGTTTTCCGTTACGCGAAACTCGACGAAAACGCATACGTAGTGTATTCTTTGGACAAAAAATGCGTTTTGCGCCAACTTTCGCCCACCCGTGTCGAACTCGAGAGCGACGATATCGATTACTTTACGCGCTATTTCGATTTAGGTACCGATTACGGCGAAATCACCGGGTATCTGAGCCGGTTTGACGAACTCAAAGAAGCGGTAAACGCGGGCAAAGGCATAAGGATATTGCGGCAGGACTTTTACGAGACCGTAATGTCGTTTATCATATCGGCGAACAACAATATCAAGCGTATTCAGGGCATTATCGAGCGCCTTTGCGCCAAGTGCGGGAGCAGAGTAGGCGACTATTACGCTTTCCCCGCGGCAAAGCGGCTTCAGACCCTTTCCGTTGGCGACTTTTTCGCGTTGGGACTGGGCTACCGCGCGCCGTATATGTACGATACGTGTCGCGTTATCGACGATCTGGCGGCAAAAATAAACGGAATGACCGCCGCCGAGCGAGACAAAGCCTTGCTTTCGCTCAAAGGCGTAGGACCTAAGGTGCGCGACTGCATAACGCTGTTCGCTCTTCACGACGCGTCGGCGTACCCGGTGGATACGTGGATATTCAAGTCGTGCCGCACCCAAGCGCTCGATACGCCCGCCAAGGTTCGCGAGTATTATTCGGCTCGTTACGCGCCGTACGCGGGCTACGCGCAGCAGTATATTTTTTACGCCGCGCGGGGCACGGAAAGCAAGTAGGAAAAACGCGCAAGCGGTTGACACGAAGCCGCGGCGCGTTGTATAATAATCACATAAGGAGATTTGATTATGGAAAACGTTATCGTTTGTAATTGTAAGAAAGTATCCGTTGCCGACATCGAGAGGGCAATGAGCAACGGCGAACATTTTTCGGACGTAGAGAAGGAATTCGAGGAAGTACAGCGCCTTACCGAATGTTCGACGGGTTGCGGCGGTTGCCACGACAAGATCATGGGCGTTATTTCCGATCTTATGAACGAGTAAGGAAGATGCAGTACAAGTTTTTCGCCTTTATGGCGCGAATGAAATATATCAACCGTTGGTCGCTTATGCGCAATACGTATACCGAAAACATTGCCGAACACAGTCTTTCGGTATCTTTCATCGCGCACGCTTTGGCGGTCATATCCAACAAGTATTACGGCACGTCGTACGACGTCTATAAGATAGGTATGATAGGCGCGTACCATGAAACGAGCGAAGTAATCACCGGCGATCTTCCCACGCCCATCAAGTATTTTTCGCCCGAGATCCGCGACAGCTACAAGGCGGTTGAGAAGACCGCCGACGAGAGGATTCTCTCCACGCTCCCCGACGATCTCAAGGACGATTTTTCCATGCTCGTCGATCCTTCCGCGGAAGAGTACCGCATAGTCAAGTGCGCCGACAAAATAGCCGCGTATATCAAGTGCGTCGAAGAGATCTCCTGCGGCAACAAGGAATTCAAACAAGCCGAAAAGGCAACCAAAAAGGCTATCGACGAAATGACCGATCCGGCTGTCAGGTACTTTATGGAAGTGTTTGTGCCGGCGTTTAAGTTGTCGCTCGACGAACTCAGCGAATAGCCTTTTCGCGGCTGATACGCTTCGCAATACTTTGTTCCGATGCTCGGGACTTCGAGTTACGTACGATTATGTACGCGCCTCTCGTCCCACGACCGCGCCTCTCGTCTCACGACCGCGCCTCTCGTCCCTCGCCTCGCGCCATAACTGCTTGCGTCTGATCCGCGAAAATTTCTTCGATTAAATTTTACAATTATCAATAGGAAAACCGACTTGTTTTCAAGCCGGTTTTTTTGTGCCCAATAAACATCGTGATGCTTTGTCAAACAACTCCCGCCTTCGGGTTACGTACGCTTAAGTACGCGCCCCTTGTCGGGAGTTTTTTTCCTCGCCTGACGCTCGTATCTCGCCGCCTTTGCTTTTTCGGCGCGAATAAGCGGTTTTTGTCTTATCAGCCGTCGCCGCGCCTCGATTGCGTACGCTTAAGTAACGCGCACTTCGGAGCGGCTCGGACTTCCTCGACCTGCTTGCTTCTTCACGGCGAAAATATCTTCGATTATGTTGGGAGTCGTCCCACGACCGCGCCTCTCGTCCCACGACCGCGCCTCTCGTCCCTCGCCTCGCGCCATAACTGC
>CACZPH010000009.1 GCA_902783025.1 uncultured Eubacteriales bacterium
AGTCGAGCCGCGCTCTATGTGACTTACAAGAGTTTTCATGTTCCCTCGCGCAAAAAATATCTTATATCATAATATTACTCTTTTCTTACGCAAAAGTCAATGCACGCGCGACAATATATTATTGCTTTTTCTCTCGTTATTCAAAAATAATCGCGCCGAAACAAAAGCGCGCGCCCTCTCCCGCAAAAACGCGCCGTTCCGTTTCTTTGCGTAGTAGGCCTGCCTAAGTTATCGTAAGAGTTTTTCGGGTAAAAAACATAAAAACCCCGCTCCGAAAACAGGAGCGGGGTGTAAAAACTACTCTTTTTCTTCCGGGGTTTTTATAAACATTACCTGATCGTATTTCGGGGAATATAAAACGGGGACTTTGTTGCCGATAAGCGTTCTTTGACTCCAATTAAACGGATGGCTGTATGCTTTATGTGTTTTCCCGTTATATCTGAACGTTATTTTTGCAGTCCACCCTATTGAAGATTCATTAAAACTTTCTACTGTTGCCGTGCATTCTTCGGCGTCTTCGAGCCATTTTTTTACTTGCCTATACTGACTGTATGCGACCAAACAAGCACCGATAAAAATCAAATCGACTAACCCAAACGCTACAAGTGCTCCGACGTCCGAAAAAGAAGTGCTTATCCCAAACACTATGCCTATACCTATCGCCAAAATCGTAAAAATCAACGAAAGTAAAAACGGGTTTCTCGGGTTGTCGCCGAATTTTACCGTATACTCTATTTCTTTAATATCGTAATGCTTTTGCACGACCGAACAATCTCCTTATCCAATTAAGAAACTCAGAAAATACCGACAAGACTCCATTTTGATTTAACTCATTATTTACTTCTTCATAGGCTCCTTTTTTAAGCCGAGTAAGCCTTCCTTTGTAGTCATAAGTATATTCTACGCCACCTATTTTGTCAAGTCTTCCCGCATAATCAAAACGCGTTGTTTTATCTCTGTATACGGTAGGTCTGCCTAAGCTGTCGTAAGAGGTTTTTGGGGTAAAAGTATAAAAATACCCCGCGCCGAAAACCGGAGCGGGGATTTTGGAATGGTTTTTGTAAGTCAGTCGACTTTGGGCAGAGTCGCGAACGCCGCGGCAAGGTCTTTGTCGGTGGGGATATAGTCGGTCATTTCGCCGTTGTGGAATTTCTCGTAAGCGACCATATCGAAGTAGCCGGTGCCGGTAAGCCCGAAAAGAATATTTTTAGCCTCTCCGGTTTCTTTGCACTTGAGCGCTTCGTCGATAGCCGCCTTGATCGCGTGGCTGGACTCGGGCGCGGGAAGGGTGCCTTCGGTGCGGGCAAACAGTTCCGCCGCCTTGAATACGTCGGTTTGTTTGGCGCTGACGGCGCGCATAAGTCCCTGATCGTAAAGCTCGGAAAGGATCGCGGACATTCCGTGATACCTCAAGCCGCCCGCGTGGTTGGGCGACGGGATAAAGCCGCTCGAGAGCGTGTACATTTTCTGGAGCGGGCATATTTTGCCCGTATCGCAAAAGTCGTAAGCGAATTTGCCGCGCGTGAGCGACGGACAGGACGCGGGTTCGACCGCTACGAAGTCGTAATCAGCCTCGCCGCGGAGTTTCTCGCCCATAAACGGCGCTATCAGTCCGCCGAGGTTGGAGCCGCCGCCCGCGCAACCGATGATAACGTCGGGTTTTACGCCTATTTTGTCGAGCGCGGTTTTTGCCTCGAGACCTATTATCGACTGGTGCAAAAGCACTTGGCTCAGCACGGAGCCGAGAATATACCTATATCCCGGGGTGGAAACGGCTTTTTCGACCGCCTCGCTTATCGCGCAGCCGAGCGATCCCGTCGTGCCGGGGTGCTCGGCAAGTATCTTCTTGCCTATTTCGGTTTCCGTCGACGGCGAAGGCGTTACGCTCGCGCCGTACGTACGCATAACTTCGCGGCGGAAGGGCTTTTGCTCGTAAGAACACTTGACCATATACACCTTAGCGTCGAGCTTGAAAAAAGCCGCCGCCATCGATACCGCCGTTCCCCATTGTCCCGCTCCGGTCTCGGTCGTCACGCCCTTGAGCCCTTGCTTCTTGGCGTAATAAACCTGCGCAACGGCGCTGTTGAGTTTGTGCGATCCGGACGTGTTGTTGCCCTCGAACTTGTAGTAGATATGCGCGGGCGTGCCGAGCGCCTCTTCGAGAAAATACGCGCGTACCAGCGGCGAGGGGCGGTACATTTTGTAAAACTTGAGCACTTCGTCGGGTATGTCGAAATACGGCGTGGTATCGTCGAGTTCCTGCTCGATGAGTTCGTCGCAAAATACCGGCGCAAGGTCGGCTTTCGTCACAGGTTTAAGCGTCGCGGGGTTGAGCATGGGCGCGGGTTTTTTCTTCATATCCGCGCGAAGGTTATACCACTGAGTGGGGATCTCGCTCTCTTCGAGATAAATCTTATATTTTTCGTTATTCATTGTCGTTCTCCTTAAAATTTCAGTCGTGGTGCGCGTTTCGATTACCGCCCGCTCCGCCATCGGAAAACTTTTTTCAAATTCTTTTTTCGCATTTCTTCGCTCCTTTTACACAAAAAATCCCGAGAGAAAAACTCTCTCGGGACGAATAACCGCGGTGCCACCCGAATTGGCGCGAAAGCGCCCTCTTTACGTACTTACATACGTTTCGCCCGTCACGGCGGCGAGTCCGTCGACTGCTACTCCCTTTCGGTTTCGGTCGCCCTCGTAAGTCCATTCGTTCCGATTCCTGCGGCGCGCTCACACCGTCCGCGCCTCGCTGAGCAAAAATTTGCCGGAATTACTACTCTTAGTCACAGGTTTGATTCGATTTG
The DNA here is from genome assembly GCA_902783025.1 of uncultured Eubacteriales bacterium. Lineage (GTDB taxonomy): Bacteria > Bacillota > Clostridia > Christensenellales > Pumilibacteraceae > RUG12826. The sequence continues at coordinate 2,805 of CACZPH010000009.1, forward strand.
TGCATATTTTACCACCCGAAAGGCGATTTGTCAATACTCATTTCAAAATTTTTTTGCGAAAAAACGCGAAGATCGGCATACGTATATTTTCTTTCGCGTTAAACCGCTTGTTTTCCCGCGCTTTACGGTGGTATAATGGGCGTATGAACGAAGAATTCGACAAGCGAATACGCGAACTTTGCGCGTACGCCGTAAACCGCGGCGTGGCAAGGTTTACCGATTTTCTCTCGCCTTCCGCTCTTGCGCGGGCAAAAACGCTTGCCGAGGCTGCAAAATGCGATTTTTGCGAATGGGGCGGCGCGGAATGGGCGGAAAGAAAAATAATGGGCTTCGGCTCGGCTGTCGGGGATTTCCCGCTCGTAATATTGCGCATAGCGCCCAAAAACCCGAGGTTTTTCGCTCCGCTTACCCACCGCGACTATCTCGGCGCGATCCTCGGCGCGGGTATAGAACGCGACAAAGTGGGAGATATTTTCGTATCGGGCGACACGGCTTACGCGGTCGTGGCGGACACCGTGGCGAACGCCGTGGAAAAAATAGACGCCGTGGGCGGAAACTCGGTAAAAACGGAGCGCGCGGAGACCGTACCGGAAGAGACGCGGCCGAAAAGCGAAACCCGGCGCATAGTCGCCTCGTCGATGCGCGCCGACGTGATCGTCTCGAGAGTTTTTTCGCTCTCGCGTTTGGACGCGGGCGCGTATATCAAAAATTCGCGCGTTGCGCTAAACGGAACTTTGCTTGCTAAAGACGAAAAGCGCCTGAGCGTCGGCGACGTCGTATCGGTGCGCGGCAAGGGAAAATTCAGGCTGCTTGCCGTAGAAGGCAATACGAAAAAAGACAAAATCCTGCTCTTAGTTGAAATTTTTTCTTAAGCCGACTTGAAAAAGCCGCAAAAATATGCTATGATAGAAAATACGCTATGATGTTTAACGGAACAATGACTTATATGGACCTTGCGGTCCTTATCCTCGCGGCGGTTTTCCTGCTTATAGGACTGTCGCAGGGACTTGCCAAACAACTTCTTTCGTTGTTCGGCATTGTTTTCGTTATTGCCGTTTCGATACTTTTGTGCGTTCACGTGGCGGCGCTGATAAGCCCGATGTTTCGCCCGTGGCTCGAAAGCTCGTTTACTACGCTTATGCAAAACAAAGACGCGGCGGTCGCGGAGGGCGACAAAATATTTACGGTCGAAAAGGACTGGACCGACGACGGCAACGTCAACGCCGCGCTTACCGCGCTGGGACTGCCGGCTTTCCTGTCGGGAATACTTTACGGCACGGTATCCGGGATTTTCGCCGACTTCGGCAACGCGAAACTTATCGACGTTTTCCCGCCCGTGCTCGCGGGTTGGGCGCTCACGGCGATATCTTTCCTCGCGCTCGTGATTATCCTGGGAGTGCTCGTTATTGTCATCAAGCGGCTGATCCTGAAGTTTGCCTCTCTTCCTTCCGTCAAGGACTGGGACCGAATCCTGGGAATGCTTCTCTCGCTCGTAAAACTTTACCTCGGCGTTTCGGCAACGCTCGCGCTCATACTTACGACCTTTGCCTCGGTAAGTTTCTTAAGTCCCGTCCAAAACTTCCTGATATGGCAAGCGGACCTTTCTCAAGCCGGCAAAGTCCCGGTATTTTCCTTCCTTGTAAATCACAACTTCATAGGCGAATGGCTGATAAAGATCATCGTGTCGTACGCTGTAAAATAGCCTCGGCGCCTTAACCGTCTCCCGGAAACGGGAGACTTTTTCATTATTTCGCCGTCGCGGCATATAATCTAATATGAATATAATTACGCGACTCGTCACGCCGAAAAACGGCGACAAAATAGACGAAAAAGGCTTCCGCGCGCTGATCGGGCGGCAAAAAAGACACGGGCTCGACGTGGAGATAGCCGGAAGGATAGGCGATTCGTCGTCGCTTACCGAGAGAGATTTCGACGCGCTCGTCGATATTGCCATGTCGGCGGCGGACGGCGCTATAAAAGTTTACGCGTGCGCGGCGGGCAACGACCTGAAAAAAGTCGAAAGAAAAGTCGCTTCCGCCTTAAAGCGCGGCGCTGACGGCGTAACGGCGGTGCTTCCGTACTACGTAAAGGGCGACGTCGGGATCGTCGCGGATTTTTACGGCGCTCTGAGCCGTAATCTTACGGAAAACAGCACCGAATTCATACTGGACGTTTCGGACAAAACGGTAAAGTACGACGCGGAACGTATGCGGGCGCGCAAAGTGGCTCTTGCGGGCGACGAATGGTTCTGCTCGTACTGCACGGACGAAAGTATGTTTTTTCTGCCGTACGGTAAAGGCTGCTTTTCCGTCGCCGCGAACATCGATCCGCTCGCGGTAAAGAAAACCTGCGCGGCTATATTGTTTTCCAAAGACTCAGCCAAAAGCCGATACCGTTCGCTCTTGCCGCTTCTGCGCGTTTGCGACGGCGGAAGTCGGGCAATAAAGACCGTTTTGGCTCAAAAAGGGCTGATTTGACCCGCGTTATCGCGCCCGAAAAAACAAAAAGTACCTTAATTGTTATGATTTTGGTATTTTTTTATTGTTTTTTCGGTTATATTTTGTTATAATAAATCCGTATACCATAAGATTTTTGCAGAGGACAGAGCGAAAAACGATGAATACCGAAAGATTTCTAAAACCCCAAGCCGCGGAATCCGACGTGATAGTATGGACTATCGGAGGCGAACCTACGAGCGCCGAACTCGAAAGACAGCTCGCTCTTTTTGCGGCGGCGGGACTGAGCGGCGTTTGCGTAAAAGCGGGTGCCGGTCTTGCCTGCGCGTATATGGACAAACGTTGGCTCGAAACAGTCGGGCTTATCGTCAGACAAGCCGCGACTCTCGGTCTGAAAATATTTATCTGCGACGACGAAAGGGATTTTTCGGGCGTTGCCGGAGGGCTTGTCACCATGAACCCCCGTCATCGCGCGAAATGCCTTAAATACGAAATAGTGCCCGCCGCCAAATTCTCTTTCGCTTCGCTCGGCGAAAATTTCGTCGGCGCGTACGGCGTGAAACTGTCGAGCCTCGACGGCGAAAACAAACTTATATACTACTATAAGATAGATACTCTTTCCGACCTCAAAAACAACGACGACGTAATGATCATATCGTACTCGCAAACCAAGCCGTACGATTATCTCAACGGCTGCTATTTTGCTGACCTTCTCAGCGAAGAAACGTGCGAGTATTTCCGCAAGATCACTCACGAAAAATACAAAGATTCTTTAGGCGAATACTTCGGCTCGACGATAGTCGGGTTCTTTACCCAAAACTCCTTCCGCGGCTCGTCGTTTACGACGAAGACGGGCGACAAGGACGCCGACAAATGTCCTTATACTATCGGCGTGGAGAGGGTTTTCGAACAAGCGTGGGGCTACGATATACTCACGCGCCTTCCCGAACTTTTCTTCCTCAGAAGCGGCGAAAACTTCTCGCTCGTATCCTGGCAGTACAACGAAACGCTCGAAAACCTGTACTTAAACAACTTCCTCGCGCCCTACAAGGCGTGGTGCTCGCGCAATAAACTCCTGCTTGCGGGCACGGTTTACGGCTCGTATTCGCTCGCGCGGCAAGCGTCCTTTGCTGGCAACTGTATGCGCGCGTACGCGTATTTCGATATCCCGTTTATAGAGGTTTTACCCACGAAAAAAGACGGCTACGGCAAGTACCGCGAACTCACTTCGGTCGTACGCCAGTACGGCAAAAAAGCCGCCGGCGCAATAGTGGGCAAAGGCACGGGCTGGGACGGATCTTTTTCGAGCCTGAAGACGCTTGCGGATTTTCTCGCGGTAAACGGCATAGGCGTCAAATTCCTCGCCTCGACTCAATATACGCTCAAGGGCGATTCGAAACGCGACTTTCCGTCGGGTTATTCGTTCTTTCAGCCGTACGCGCAGGAAAACCTCTTTACTTCTCTCTACTCCGCGCGGCTCAACGCTCTTATAAGAGAAACTCATCGCGTGGGCGACCTGCTCGTAATTCACCCCATCGAATCGGTATGGGGCAAACGCGTCGCGCATACGGGATCGAAGAATAAGGCGAAACTCGACTTCGACGCGGAATTTTCCGCGCTTGCAGATCTACTCGCAAAGAACGGCGTGGATTACGATTACGGCGACGAAAGCGAACTCGCGACCGCCGGTTCGGTCAAAGGTCTCGGCGGAGGCACGGTGCTGTCGGTAGGCGGCGCGCATTACAAAACGGTTTTCGTGTACGGCGCGCATACTTTGCGCTCCACCACGCTTAAACTTCTATCGGCTTTTGCCCGCAGAGGCGGCAAACTGCTCTTTATCGGTTCGCTGCCGTCGCGCATAGGCGGCAACCCGGTAAACTTCACGCGGCTGGACGTTTACGGTCATTCGTACTCTAATTCCTTCGACAAAAAAGCCGTCGTCGAGACGGCGAAACAAGCGCGGGAATACTACGTTTCGCAGGATGGCGACAACGTCGCGGCGACCATGAGATCGTTCGGCGACGGATCCGTTTTCCTTTTCGCCGCCAACCTTAACCAAAACGAAAAGACCGCCGCCGCGATAGGCGTAAGCGGCAAATATACCGTTACGCGGCTTAATCTCAAGACAGGCAAGGAAGAAAAAATCGGCTACGCTCCCGACGGAAATTTCACCGTGGTAAAATACGATTTCGAAGCGTGCGAGGAACTCGCGCTCAAACTGGTCCCGAGCAAAGAAAAAACCTTTACTCCGCACTCCGAGATAGACGACACGCAGAAGTTCGCTCCCGTACAGATAGACGAAAGAGTCGAATACAAGCTCAGCGAGCCTAACGTACTCGTTCTCGACACCGCGGAAATAATCATCAACGGCAAAAACAAGGGCTTGAGCGAAATAGTCGCCGCGGACGAATATCTGCGCTCGACCTTCTCGCTCTCAAAACGCAACGCGCTTCAGCCGTGGTACAAGCATTCCGTACTCAAAATGAGCGCCTCGGAAGGCTCGGTGTGCAATCTCGACGTGCGTTTCCGCTTCAACGTCGCACTCGTTCCGTCCAAGATCCGTCTCGCGCTCGAAAGTCCCGAAAAGTTTACCGTTTCGCTTAACGGCAACGTTATCGAAAAGCGCGTCGAGGGCACGTATATCGACGACGCGATAAAACGTCTGGTCATTCCCGCGTCCGCGCTCAAGAAAGGCAAAAACGAACTCGTGTTGTCCTGCAAATACGGCGAAAACGTCAACCTCGAGCCGATATATCTACTCGGATCGTTCGGCGTGTTCGTTAAGCGCAACGAGGGCGATTACGACTCGTACGTTATCGGCGAGATGCCCAAAACGCTGACTTTCAGCGACATTACGTCGCAGGGCTTCCCCTTCTACGGCGGCAAAATCTATTATTTTCTTCCGCTGGAAAAGGGATATTACAAATTCGAATTCACTCAGCCTAAACACTGGTCGACGATACGTATCAAAACCGTCGAAAATAACGTATTTTGCGCGTACCCGCCATACGAATGCTCGCTCTCGTCTTCTCAGGCGGAGCGCGATTACCAGAAAATGGAAAACGTCGGCGAAATAACGGTCTTCGAAAGCGATCCGCTCGGCGGCGTGCAGATAGAAGTTTCGCTTAACCGCCGCAATACTTTCGGCCCGTTCCACAATTCCGCCGTCACGCCTAAATCTCTTACGGGCTACGAATCTTATACTTTCAACGCGAGCAATTTCGTAAAAAGCGCGATAATTGCCGAAGCGGGACTTACGGGACTCAACGTAAAAAAATTACTTCCCACTCTCGCTCCGGACGAAAACAGATAAGGAGACGGATATTTGAACGAACCGACGCAAAACAATCAGGATAACGTGTACGTTATCGAAACGGATTCGCTTACCAAGGTTTACGGCAACAAAAAAGCGGTAAACAACGTTTCCGTCCATATCCGGCGCGGGGACATCTACGGTCTTATAGGCAAGAACGGCGCGGGCAAAACCACTCTTATGCGCCTTATTCTCGGTCTTACCTCGCCCACGAGCGGAAAAATTTACATCAACTCGTCTACGGCTCTTTACGCCGAGCGCGAAAAGATCGGCTCCATCATCGAAGCTCCCGGTCTGTATAAGTCGTGTTCGGCGTACGAAAACTTACTGCGCTTTTCTATTCTTTACGGCGCGGACAAAGACGAAATACCTTCTATTCTCTCGCTCGTAGGGCTCGAAAACGTCGGCAAAAAGAAAGCGGGAGTTTTTTCGCAAGGTATGCGCCAGCGCCTGGGTATAGCGATCGCTCTGCTCGCTCACCCCGATATTCTCATACTCGACGAGCCGATAAACGGGCTCGATCCCGCGGGTATAAAAGAGATACGCGATTTGCTCCTTAAGCTCAACGAAGAAAAAAAGGTCACTATCATGATCTCGAGCCACCTGCTCGACGAGCTTGCCAAAATCGTCACGGTTTACGGCATAATCCGCAAAGGCGAACTTGTGGAAGAGATTTCCGCCGAGGAGCTCGAAGCCCGGTGCGGGTTTTACGCCAAGTTCGTGACGAGCGACGACGACAAAGCCGCGTCGATAATCGGATCGGCGTACCCCGACGCGTCCGTCGAAAAACGCGCGGACGGGCTGTATATGTTCAACGATCTCGAAATGACCGCCGCTATCAACGCCCTGCTCGTAAAAAGCGGGCTCGATGTGTCCGAAATAGCCAAGATAAGTTACGGGCTCGAAGATTTCTTTATCGAAAGGTTGGGCGACTGATATGGGAAGACTTCTTAAATTCGAATTGCGTAAACTGTTTACGCAAAAAAGCACGTATATCCTCTTCGGTATTATGGTGGGGCTGTCCGTATTGTCCGTCGTGGTAAGCAACTTCTCGATCATCGCCGTTGCGATGGCGGAGATCTCCGGAAATAAGGACGCCTCTTTCGCCGCGCTCAACACTCTCGGCTCGGCTAACTTCGAGATAATAGTCGGCATTTTCGTCGCAATGTTCGTATGTGCCGACTACGACCTTATGACTAACAAAAACGTCCTGTCGCGCGGCTTTACGAAGAGCGAAATTTACTTCGCCAAACTCATAGTCGTCTACGCCGTCGTGATTGTCGAGCTTATCGCGCTGTTCGCGATCAATTTCTTCGTAGGCTGGCTGACAATGGGACTGAAGACGAATCAGGACTTCGGCGCTTTCGCCGCCAAAATCTCCGTTCTGTTCATCATAGCGCTCGCCGAAACCGCAATGTTCTTCGCTATCTCGATACTGCTGCGCAAGACAGGCGGATCGATAGCGCTCAATATCGTAACGCCGATAGCCGTCCTGCTTGTGTTTATGCTCTTCGATAGCCTTGCCAAATTCGAAGACTTCGCCCTGGCGGAGTACAGTTTCAGCATGATGCAGACTAATATTCTGATGTCGCCGGACTTTACGAAACTGCCTGTTTACGCGGTTGTCTGCGCGGGTTACGCCGCCTTCTTCCTCGTCGCGTCATACTTCGCTACGGTAAAAAGAGATTAAAAACGTATAATAAATCCCCGCCCGGGTGTTCGGACGGGGATTTTAATTTGTTTTGCGCCGTAGCGACTTACATATTCTCTTCGTAAACTTTCTTGACCTTAGCGCGCTGCTCGTCCGTCATGGGCGTAAACGGTCTTCTCGCGCCGCCGCAGTCGATGCCCTGAAGCTTGAGAATATACTTGGTGGAATTGAGCAAGCCGTTTTCGATAGTCACGCGGGTAATGTTGTTGGCGGACGACTGAACGGCAAGCGCCTCTTCGAGCTTTCCTTCGCAGAAGAATTTCGCTACCTTCTGATACTTGCCCAGCATATAGTTGTACGTCGTGCCTATACCGCCGTCGGCGCCCGCCGCAATAGCGGAAAGGAAGCATTGATCCATGCCAGAATATACGAATTTTCCCGAAGCCGCCTTTACCTGCTGCATGGTATAATAGTCGCAATCGGTAAACTTGAGAAGATCGACGCCCGGAAGCATCATTATTTCGGTAAGCTGAGCCGGAGTGAAAACCGTTCCGGTAGAACTCGGAAGGTTGTAAACCATCGTCGGGATCTTAACGGAAGCGGCGAGATCGCGGTAATAACTCTTGACGCCCTCGAATCCGTATCCGAAGTAGAAAGGCGGAACGGAAGCGACCGCGTCCGCGCCGACCTTTTCGGCGTGCTTGGCAAGCTCTATGGTCTTTTTTGTGCCTATATTGCCTACGTGCGCCACTACGTACGCGCCGTCAGCCGCCTTGATGATCGTCTCAAGGCATTTCTTGCGCTCTTCGTCCGTAAGAAGGACCGCTTCGGCGCTGCTGCCTACGGCGTAAATGCCGTCCGCGCCCTCGTCGAGCACCTTGCGGACGAGTTTTGCGAGCGCTTCGTAATTGACCGTTTCGTCGTCCTTAAAAGGCGTGACGAGCGGTACTAATAACTTTTTCTTATCCATTATTTTAACTCCCAAATAGTATATTTTACTCTGTTTTTCTCACCGGGCTTTTTGCGCTGATAGTAAGCGGTGAGGATTTTGCCGTCCTTAAGCTCCACGCTCGAGGGATACCCGAGATCTCCGTCCGGCGCTTCCGTGTCGAGCGCGATGGGCTCGCCCCACGTCTTGCCTTCGTCCGAGGATACCGAAGCGTATTCGCCCTTGGGTAAAATTATGTCTTCGCGAACGCCGTACACGCAGATTATCTTGCCCGACGAGTGGCGGAGAAGATGAGGCGGAGAGCCGGCAAATCCTACGTCGTGCGGGATCTCCCACTTGGTGATATTCTCGCTCGAAATTGTCTGATAGGTGTACATTCTGCCCCAGTTCGGTCCCTGAACGCGGATATGTACGAGAATTTCGCCGTTGCTTAGCTGTATCGCGTGCGGCTCGCAGAACAGATTTATGTCGCCGGCGGGCCCTAACGGGATCTCGACCGGCTTCGTCCAGTTGTAGCCGTCGTCCGAGAACATATAATAGAGCGCGTCGGGAAGAAGTCTGTCGTAGCTGCGCTTGTCGGTGCGCCACGCTTGCTTGATGCCGAACGCTCTGCCTACGTAGAAATATCTGCCGTCCTTGAGCACGATAGGTCCGTGCGGGCACGAAATCGGCACTTCGTAGCGTTTGGGGAAGGTGTTGCCGCCGTCTTCGGAAACCGCTATCGACGAGCAAACGTCGTTTTCGTCATATACGTCTTCGCACAGTTCGATATAGTCGAGAACGATCTGCTTTTCCTTGCCGCCGTACTTGTCGGCTTCTTCGCGCTGCATCGGGTAGTTGTTGTTGAACGACGTGACGAGCACCTGGTTGCCTCTTGCGATAATGCCGCCGTCGCGGTCGTCGAACGCCGTGTCGATAACGGGCGCGGGCGGAGTCCACGTTTCGCCCTCGTCGTACGAGTAGCTGATAACGGTCTTGCCGAACGGACAAACGTGACGGATACGGTTACCCGAAAATACGCACGCGAGCCTGCCGTCGGAAAGCCTGCCTACGGTAGGCCAGCCGGCGTACCCGAAAAGGTTGTCGCTCTTGTAAATATAACCTCTTTTCATAATCCCTCCAAAAAATTTTGCCAAAATAAAAGGCTATAATAATTATAGCCCTTTTTGAGTGATTTTGCAATTATATATTACGACAATATTTTTTTCGCGCGCGTCCTAAAAGTAGAGTTTTTGATAGAGAAAAACGAAAAAATCTGATTTTTTACTTGCGCTTTAAGTACGAGAGTATGCGAAGAATATAGAGAAGAATATTGATAAAGTCGAGAAACAACTGCATTGCGCACACTACCGCCACCTTGACGGACTCGCCGCCTTTGGGTGCGGTTTCGGCGTATTGGCGCACTTTCTTGGTGTCGATGACAGTGATTATCATAAATATACCCGTGCAGACCGTGCAAGCGATAAGACCGACAACGCCGCCGAAAAAGAAGCCGATAAGCGAGGCGGGAATAAGACCTATAAGGCACGCAAGCAGTACCCAACCGAGTTTGCCGTAATCGCGCTTGGTGAGAAAGCCGAAAGCCGTCATCGTTCCGAAAGCCACCGCCGTAGCCGCGAACGCCATATAGAAGTCGTATCTTTCGTAAAAAGCGAATACCGTCGACAGGCAAAAGCCCTGAAGAGCGGTATACACGAAGTACAACGCTATCACCGCGGGGTGAGGGAGTTTTTTGAACGCGAGCGAAATTATCAGCGCCACCGCCACCTGAAGGACGATGACCGCTATTACCCATGTGAACCCGTCGACCAAAATCCCCGGATTTGCCTGAAGAAATTTTCCGACCAACATAGCCACTCCGAAAGAGATCACAAACCCGAGCGCCATAAACAGGTACACCATACCCGTAAACTTCCACCCTTCTATCGAAACAGCGGGCTTCGAGCCGTATTTTTCTTCGCCCGAATAAGCGGTGCTGTCCGTATTGCCGTCGTAATATTCCGCCATAACTTCTCCTTATTACTTGCTGCGCGCCCTGAAAATCGCCTCGTTCCAGCCCGCTACGCGTTCTTCACGTTCGCTTTCGGGCATAATGGGGACGAATTGCGTGGTCGCCTTGCTCATTATTATTTCGTCTTTGCCGTTCCACAATCCGCTCGTAAGTCCCGCAAGATACGCCGCGCCCATTGCCGTCGTTTCGACTACCGCGGGTCTGACGACTTTCGCGCCCGAAATATCCGCCTGGAATTGCAAAAGAAAATTGTTTGCGCTCGCGCCGCCGTCGACTTTGAGAACTTCGACTTTCCTACCGAGGTCTCTTTCCATGGCGTGCAAAACGTCGAACGTCTGATACGCTATGCTCTCGAGCGCCGCTCTCACTATATGCGCTCTGCCCGCTCCGCGCGTAAGTCCGCAGATAAGCCCGCGCGCTTTGCTGTCCCAGTACGGCGCGCCCAAACCCACGAACGCGGGCACTATATATACGCCCTCGGTATCCTTGACCGACTGGGCTATCTCCTCGGTTTCGCGCGCGGACGAAATGAGTTTGAGTTCGTCGCGCAGCCATTGTACCACCGCGCCGCCTACGAAAACGCTGCCCTCGAGCACGTAATCCGGAGTTTCGCCGTCAAGGCACGCGCCCAGAGTCGTGATAAGTCCGCGCTTTGAGTTTACGGCTCTCGAGCCTGTGTTCATGAGCAAAAAGCAACCCGTGCCGTAAGTGTTCTTGACGTCGCCGGCTTTCCAGCAGTTCTGACCGTACAGCGCGCCTTGCTGATCGCCTACGAGCGAGCAAACGGGCAACGCCGCGCCCACGACTTTTTTGTCCGTATATCCGTATTCGTGTCCGGACGGAAAAACTTCGGGGAGCATACTCTTCGGGATACCGAACAGCGCGCAAAGTTCGTCGTCCCACTCCTTGGTGTGGACGTTGAACAGCATGGTGCGCGCCGCGTTGGTGTAGTCGGTGGCGTGTACTTTACCTCCGGTAAGACGGAAAAGAAGGAACGTATCGACCGTACCGAACATAAGCTCGCCTTTTTCCGCTCTTTCCCTCGCGCCGTCGACGTTGTCGAGTATCCATTTGATCTTGGACGCCGAAAAATACGCGTCGAGCGCAAGCCCGGTCTTGTCGTAAATAAGTTGGTCGAATCCTCCGGCTTTAAGCGAATCGATATACTCGGCCGTGCGCCTGCATTGCCAAACGATGGCGTTGTAGACCGGCTCGCCGGTTTTTTTGTCCCATACTATCGTGGTTTCGCGCTGGTTGGTAATACCTATCGACGATATTTCATCGGCGTCGCACTCCGCCAAAACGGACTTGAGCGTGGTGACTACCGACGAGAAAATATCCTCGGGATCATGCTCCACCCAGCCGGGTCGGGGATAAATCTGCTTGTATTCGAGCTGCGCCGAATCCGCTATCTCTCCGCGCTTATCAAAGAGTACGGCGCGCGAAGACGTCGTCCCCTGATCTATTGCCAAAACGTATTTTTTCATCTTTTTCTCCGTGGTTTTGTCGATATTATCTTATAAGCCGCGTTACTTTTCAGAATAAGCCTTTAGTTACGCCGTCGTCGCTTACGGATATGCCTTCCGCCGCGGGAACGCGGGGAAGTCCGGGCATCGTCATTATTTTGCCGGTAAGCGCCACCACGAATCCCGCGCCCGCGCTTACCTTGACTTCGCGCACGGTTACCTTAAAGCCTTCGGGCGCGCCGAGAAGAAGCGGATCGTCGGTAAACGAATACTGCGTCTTGGCTATGCATACCGGAGTTTTGCCGAATCCCAGACGATCAAGACGCTTTATCTGCTCTTTCGCCTCGGGAGTAAACTCCGCGCCCAAACCGCCGTAAACCTTGGTGACTACGGCGTTTATTTTGTCTTCGATAGAGTCGCTTTCGTCGTAAGCGAACTTAAAGTCATTGCTCTTTTCGCATAGTTCTATCACTTTCCTGGCAAGCGTGACGCCGCCTTTGCCTCCCTCGGCGAAGACCGTGGAAAGGACCGCTTGTGCGCCCGCTTCGTCAAGCTTGGTAAGAAGAGTCGATATCTCCGCGGGTTTGTCGGACGGGAAATTGTTGATCGCGACCACGCACGGAAGACCGAAAGTGTTTTTGATCGTGTTTACGTGGCGGAGAAGGTGCGGAATACCTTTCTCGAGCGCCCCGAGATTTTCGTCGGCAAGGCTCCCTTTTTCCGCTCCGCCCTGAAGTTTGAGCGCGCGAATAGTAGCCACTATTACCACCGCCGACGGCTTGAATCCCGCCGTGCGACACTTGATGTCGAGGAATTTTTCCGCCCCCAGGTCCGCGCCGAATCCCGCTTCCGTTACCGCGTAATCGCCGAGCCTGAGCGCGCATTTGGTCGCTATTACCGAGTTGCACCCGTGCGCTATGTTGGCGAAAGGTCCGCCGTGAACGAGCGCGGGCGTACCCTCTAACGTCTGCACGAGATTGGGGTTGATCGCTTCCTTAAGCAGCGCCGCCATCGCTCCGTCGGCATTAAGGTCGCGGGCGGTAACGGGCTTGTCGTCGTAAGTGTAGCCCACCACTATGTCGCCGAGCCTTTTCTTGAGGTCGGCAAAGTCCGCGGCAAGGCACAACGTCGCCATGACTTCGCTCGCCGCCGTAATATCGAATCCGTCGTCGCGCTCAACGCCGCTTTTCGCGCCGCCGAGTCCCGAACGTATGTAGCGGAGTTGTCTGTCGTTGACGTCCAAACAGCGCTTGAAAGTGATCTTTTCGGGATCGAGCCCTAAGGCGTTGCCCTGAAAAATATGATTGTCCGCCATCGCGCAAAGCAGGTTGTTGGCGGAAGTTATCGCGTGGAAATCGCCTGTAAAGTGCAGATTTATGTCTTCCATCGGCACTATCTGCGCGTATCCGCCGCCGGTCGCGCCGCCCTTAAGACCGAACACCGGTCCGAGCGACGGCTCGCGAAGCGCCGCCACTACGTTCTTGCCCATACGCCTGAGAGCGTCGGCAAGACCTATCGTTGTAGTCGTTTTGCCTTCGCCCGCGGACGTGGGATTGATAGCGGTAACGAGAATGAGTTTGCCGTCTTTTTTGCGCTTTTTGAATACGGCGCGGTAGTCGACTTTCGCCTTATATCTGCCGTATAGCGAGATTTGTTTGCCGGTAAGTCCCGCGCCGAGCGCTACGTGTCTTATCGGACGAAGGACCGCTTGTTGTGCTATTTCGAGATCCGTCATATCTCTCTCCTTGACTCTATACTTTAAGAACGCCTTCCACTTTGCCGCCGTACAGTCTGTCAAGGACCGGCGCGGCAACGCGCGCGTTGAAATTCTCCACCTGGCTTACGCATCTGCCGATGAACTTCTCGGGCTTAAGACTGCTTTCGATCTCTTCCTTGCTAAGCGGAAAAGCCTCGTCCGCTTCGATACGCTCTATAAGATCGTTGGGCTTGCCTTCTTTCTTGACCGCGGCGGCGGCCGCCTGAGAGTGAACGCGCAGTCTTTCGTGAAGTTCCTGACGGCTCGCGCCTTTCTTGACCGATTCCATCATGATGTTTTCCGTCGCCATGAAAGGAAGCTTTTCTCTTACGCGCTTTGCCACTACTTTTTCGTTGACGACGAGACCGTCCGTGACGTTGACGTAAATATTGAGTATCGCGTCTACCGCAAGGAACGCTTCCGCGACCGCGATACGCTTGTTGGCGGAGTCGTCGAGCGTGCGCTCGAACCACTGCGTCGCCGCCGTGAAAGCGGGGTTGAGCGAATCGCAAATGACGTAACGGGCGAGCGCGCACATACGTTCGCTGCGCATGGGATTGCGCTTGTAAGGCATTGCCGACGAGCCTATCTGGCTCTTCTCGAACGGCTCTTCCATCTCCTCGAACGACTGCAAGATCCGCAAATCGCCCGCGAATTTGTACGCGCTCTGGGCAAAGCCCGAAAGCACGCCGAGAAAATACGCGTCGACTTTACGCGAATAAGTCTGACCGGAAACCGGAACGCACTCGTCGAAACCGACTTCGTGCGCGATAAACTTCTCGAGTTCGTCGATCTTCTTCTCGTCGCCGCCGAAAAGTTCCATAAAACTTGCCTGCGTTCCCGTGGTGCCTTTCTGACCGAGAAGCTTGAGCGTCGAGAGCTGATATTCGAGATTGGTCATGTCGTAAATAAGCTCGTTTGCCCACAAAGTCGCTCGCTTGCCCACCGTGGTAAGCTGAGCGGGCTGAAGGTGCGTGTACGCGAGCGCCGGCATAGCCTTGTACTTGTCGGCGAATTCCGTAAGGTTTTTGAGTACCTGAGCCGCCTTCTTGAGAATTATCTTCGACGCCTCGCGAAGAATGATAACGTCGGTGTTGTCGCCTACGTAGCACGAAGTCGCGCCCAGATGTATGATCTTTTCCGCCTTGGGACACTGCACGCCGTACGCGTAAACGTGGCTCATGACGTCGTGACGCACTTCCTTTTCGCGTTTTTCGGCGACGTCGTAATTGATATCGTCCTTAAACTTCTCCATTTCCGCGATCTGCTCGTCGGTAATGGGAAGACCGAGCGCCTTTTCGCCCTTGGCAAGGGCTATCCACAACCTGCGCCAGGTGCGGAACTTGAACGCCTCGGAAAAAACGTATTGCATTTCTTCGCTCGAATACCGCGTGGAAAGCGGCGAAACGTATTTTTCTTTTTCGCTTGCCATAAATACACCTCGTTGATTTTTTACGCCCATATCTTACCACACGCGCGAGCGAATGTCAAGCGCACGCGCGCAGGGGCGGAGGACGAAATGAATTTTTAAGCGTCCGAAAAACGCGAATGAGCCTTTCTGTACGCCGACGGACTTCCGCCCCTTCGGGCGCGGAACGCCTTGTAAAAAGCCGAAAAGTCCGAGTATCCCACCTCGAACGCTATGCTTTCTTCGCTTCTGTTGGTATCGCGAAGCAGTTGCTCCGCCTCGGCAAGGCGAAGTCCGGTCAGGAACTTATGCGGCGTTACGCCGTATTCGTTCTTAAACGCGCGTATAACGTAGTTTACCGAAGCGTACAGCGAGGCGGCGATCTCTTCGATCGTGATTTTTTCCTTATATTTTTGAGTAAGAGCGCGCTTTACCGAGGCGGCGAAACTCTCTTCCTCGTTTTTTTCCGCCTTACAGAGTTCCGACAGCACCGAGTAAAAAATAAGGTTTTTGCGCATTTGGTTTTCGCCGCTCACCCGCGCCGAATCAAGGGACTTGAGCAGCGGCATAAGCGTTTCTTGGTCCCATTTGCCGCGAAGAGGCAGTCCTTCCGCGCCGAATTTTCCCGAAAAATGCACGTAAAAATACTTGGGCTCGAGCGAAGGCCGCGTTCCGCGCTGGGTGAGAAACGCGCGCTGGATATAGTATTCGCCCGCGCGGATCTCTTTCTCTTCGCCGTCCTCGCCGAAAACGAGCGCGCCGTCCATTACGAGCAGAAGCACGCTCTCTTCGCATACCCTGTCAACGTGCTTTTCGCCCGGATAAAAATAACGGAACGAACACGTGCGGAAGTCTAATTTGCCGTTAAGATCGAGTTTCATACCTATAGTATAACGCTAAAGTGTGATTTTTGCAAGGTTTTTCGTTATTTTTTACTTGGCTTTGCCGCGAAAAAACGGCTATACTGGAAGTAAAGAAACGAAAAGGAGAAAGAAAATGAGTTCGAAATTCGAGTTTTTCACTACCGACGAGATCAAGCCGCAAGGCTGGCTCAAAGATCAGCTGATAATTCAGGCGAAGGGGCTTTCGGGCAACCTTGACAAAATGTGGCCGGATATCCGCGACAGTAAGTGGGTGGGCGGCGACAAGGAAGGCTGGGAACGCGTTCCGTACTGGCTGGACGGATTTATTCCGCTCGCGTACCTGCTAGGCGACGAGGATATGAAAAAACGCGCCAAGCGGTACGTCGACGCCATAATAGCCGGTCAGCAGGAAGACGGCTGGCTTTGTCCTTGCTCCAAGGAAGAACGTAAAGGCTACGATATGTGGGCGCTCTATCTTATGCTCAAAGTCCTCGTCGTATACTACGACTGCTCCAAGGACGAAAGAGTCGAGGAAGTCGTATACAAAGCGCTCAAAAATTATATGGCTTTCGACTTCGAGCATACCGCTTTTAACTGGGCGGCGGCGAGATGGTTCGAGTGCCTGATCCCCATCAGATGGCTGTACGAACGCAGAAAAGAAAAATGGCTTCTCACGCTTGCGAGCATGCTCGAATTTCAGGGTATCGATTACGAAAAGGCGCGCTCTTTCAACGCCAAAACGTACGCGCCGGAGGTCAACGGCAAGCGCTGGACTTTTTACGCGCACGTGGTAAACCAGGCAATGTATCTCAAGACCGACGCGGTAAAAGTCGCGCTCGGCATTCCCGGCTCGGAAAATCACGCTATACGCTATCTTGACTACGTTCGCCGCCATCACGGCAACGTAAACGGATACTTCAACGGCGACGAATGCTTCTCCGGCACGGCGGCAAACCGCGGCACCGAGCTGTGCGGCGTCGCGGAGGCTATGTATTCGCACGAAGTAAGCGCGTGCGTTTTCGGCACTGCGCGATGGATGGACGAGGCGGAAAGACTTGCGTTCAACTCTTTCCCGGCAACGGTAAGTCAGGATATGTGGACGCACCAGTACGACCAGATGTCAAACCAGCCCTATTGCGTTAAGCTCAACGCGCCGCACTTCAACACCAACGGCAGCGAGGCGCATTTGTTCGGTCTCGAACCCAACTACGGCTGCTGCACCGCCAACTTCAATCAGGCGTTCCCGAAATTCGCGCTCTCGACGTATATGAAAGCGAGCGACGGAATAGTCGTTTCTTCTCTCGCTCCCTCGTCGCTTAATTGCCTCGTAAACGGCGTAAAAGTAAACGTCGTTACCGATACGCTCTATCCTTTCCGCGACGACGTGACCATACGCGTTAAGACCGAAAAACCCGTCGCGTTCCGCCTTTACGTGCGCGTGCCCGGCTTTGTCGACGGCGCTACGCTTGACGGCAAGGCGGTAAAAACCGGCGAATACGCCGTAGTGGAAAAGACATTCGCGGGCGACGAGATAAAACTTCATCTTATCAATTCGCCGCGGTTCGTAAAGCGCGGCTCGCTCGTAGCGGTCGTAAGAGGCGCTCTGACGTATTCGCTCCCCGTCAAAGAAAAGTGGGTAATGCATGAGTACGAAAGAAACGGCGTCGAGCGCAAATTCCCGTACTGCGATTACGAACTTTTTGCGGAATCGGAGTGGCAGTACGGCTTTTCGTCGACTGCGCTCGAGTACGAGGAAAGAGGCGACTACGAATGCGCGTTCTCGACCGCAAAACCCTTGTGCGCCGTCAAAGCGAAAGTCAAAAAGATAAAGTGGGGCTACGCGGAAAAAGGCAACCTTATCGCTCGCTCCACTCCCCTGTCGCGCAAACCCGTCGGCGACGAAGAAACCGTTTACCTTATCCCGTACGGCTGCGCGAAACTCCGCATGACCGAGCTTCCTTTGCTTGACAAATAACCCCAAAAGCCTCATACGTATATGACAAAAGCGCTCCCGTTTATTACGCGGAAGCGCTTTTTTGAGTCGTTATTTCGCCGCGCCTTCGACGTCGATATAGTCGAGAGGATCGACGAATTTGCCGTCCTTCTTGAGTTCGAAGTGAAGGTGCGTGCCGGCTTCGGTCTCCGAGATCATGGTCCCGACCACGCCGATAGTCGCGCCGTTGGACACCTTGTCGCCTACCTTGACCGAAGCGCTCGAGAGCGACTTGTAAACAGCCGTAAGACCGTCGCCCTGACTTACCGTAACGGTGGTGCCGTCGAGAGCGGAAGTTTCGACCGCCGTGACCTTACCCGAATACGCCGCGGTGACTTTACTGCCTTCCGCCGCCGCGAAATCCACGCCGTTATGCGTTTTCCACATATTGAGCGAAGGCATATAGACGAGTTTGTCTATCGAAGCGGCTTTGCCGAGCGTATAATTCTCGACGGGCGCCGAATACTTCTCGACTACCGGCTTGCTCGCGGTATTGACGGGCTCCGCGCTCGTACTCTGCGGGCGGGCGGAAAGAGCGAAGACGATGGACAACACTATCACGAGCACTGCGGCGGCGAAAACCGCTACGGTGGTGATAACGTTCTTTCTTTTTTGGTTGGAGTTGTACGATTTCATGTAATTTACCTCTCTGTTTTCGTTGTATGAAGTTTTGCCGTTATTTCGCCGCTTTATACCGAACGCGATAAAATTTTCAAAAACTTCCTTTTATCAAAGGGCTTCCCGCCGCGACTCTGTCTCCGCGCACGGCTATCATAAGGTTTACTCTTTCGCCGAAAAGCCTTACTTGCTTGAAGATGATCGGGCTGTAACAGTAAAATATCCATGCGCCGGACGCGTTTTCCTTTTTTATTACGCGCGCGCTGAGCTTTGCGGCAAAGTCAAGCGCCGCCTCTTCGCCGCCGGCAAAATCGATCCGCTCGTAACCGTTGAAAACTTTTTGCGTTTTTTCGGTCCCGTATTGCGCGTATATAATATAGTCGCGGCGCAAAGCCGTAAGATCGGCTGAATACAAGCGCGCGCCGCACGTAAGCAAAAACAGCGCGACGAAGACGATAAATTTACAAGTTCTTTTCATAAAGCCGATTATTGCCAAATAACGCCCAAAAAAAACAAACCCCCGCTCCGAAAACCGAAGCGGGGGATATATGGAAGATTTATATGTATTGAAAAACCACCATATAAATAAAAGAAGCAAAAAACTCTACGACTACCAGCCATTTCCAAAAGACAACGACAAAAGATAGATTCGTCGGTTTGTAAAATAAAGCAATCCGCTAAATATGATGCGGAGTCAATAGCGGCACTTGCAAAAGCATAGCCAAGAGCCCATATCCCGGTTCCGGATAAAGCCCCTCGTTTTTACTCTGTCAATGCATATCGTATTGCTTTGACGTCGGCTATCATACCAATAGATATCTTTATTATCATCCACTCCGACGCTATGATAAACGGCCCGCCCAATGCAAATATGACACCCGTTACTAACAAAGTCGTCTTCGTTTGCGCAAGGGTAGCGGAAATCTGTGCGGCGATTGCGGCGGGAGTGTCCTCGGGGATAGTAACCGTTATTCCCGTTTTTGCATAATAAATAAGGAACGCTCCTACCCCGATATAGGCGAGAATAAATAATACCGCAACGATTTTGATTAAATAATACACATAATCCACACTTCCAAAGCCGACGTTAAGGGCTCCGCATCGTTTTAGTTCGGATTCTTCTCTCTTGTTTTCCTTTTCCATCTCTTACTCCTTTTTAAACAAAAGACGGGAAAAATCAATCTCCCGTCTTTTTTGTTTAACTTTCGCTTTTTGTGAAATTAAACTCAGTGCAGTAAGATATTCCGCCTATTCTTCGGCGGTTTCCTTGACTTTTTTGAACTCGGCAAGGACGACGTTCTTAATAAGTTCTCTCGTCTCGGTGTTGAGCGGATGAACTATATCCTTATATTCGCCCTCGGGAGTTTTTTTGCTGGGCATAGCGATAAAATAATCCTCTGTGCCCTCCAAAATCTTGACGTCATGAACGACGAAGCAGTTGTCGATGGTAATAGACGCCACCGCCTTGAGTTTGCCGTCGTCTTTCTTAACGAGTCTGACTCTGACTTCCGTAATTTCCATAATGATCCCCTTTTATTTAAAATCCTTACTGCATTATCTATATTTTACTATAAAATTATACGCTTTGCAACATTTTTTTAAAAATTTTGTAAAAAAATTAAAGTTTTTTGCCGTTTTTGTCTCAAAACGAATATTATTTTGACTTTAAGACCAAAACCAAGGCGTGAAATGCGTAAGGTGTGACAAAGAAATAACCCTGTCGGGAGCCTACCACTGCGCTTTTTGTTCGGCTCTTTACTGCAAAGACTGCGCAAAACGCCTGGGCCTATGCTCGTGCTACGGCGAAATAATCCCGTATAACTAAACGCTTCAAAGCCTTGCTTACGCTTGATTTTGCCCGCGGCGTGTGCTATAATAAATCCATAACTTAACCGGCGAGGTACATCATGGAACTTAAGGGAAAGAAAGCGTTATTTTTGGGCGACAGCATTACCGAAGGCGTCGGGGCAAGCAAACCCGAAAACGCGTTTTGGCAGGTTTTGGGAAGAAATACGGGACTCGAAGTAAAAGGCTACGGCGTGGGAGGCACCCGCATAGCGCGCCAGACGCAAAAGAGCGGAAATCCGCGCTGGGATCTCGACTTCAACCTTCGCGCCGCGGAAATGGACAAGGAAGCGGATATTATCTGCGTTTTCGGCGGCACTAACGACTACGGCCACGGCTTCGCGCCGATAGGGACCGATAACGATACGAGCGTATATACTTTCCTGGGGGCGGTAAATACGCTGTTTACATATCTGCAATCGACTTACCCGGACGCGTTTATTTTCGTAATGACTCCGCTCCACCGCCTTCGCGAAAACAACCTGCGCGGCGACGGCTACAAGCCGCAGGGTCTGCCTCTTAGCGGCTACGTAGATCTTATACGCAAAGCGGCGGAAAGATTTTCGCTCCCCGTGCTCGATCTTTACCGCGACAGCGGCATAAACCCGAATATAGACGCAATAAAGCAAAAATATTTGCCCGACGGGCTTCATCCGTCGGACTTAGGACACGCGAAACTCGCTAAGATGATCGAAGCGTTTTTGCGCTGCCGCTAAGCCGCATAAGTGAATTATGAAAAAATTATTTAAGGCTCTTGCAATAATCTTTGTCGTACTGATAGTGATCGCGGCGGGACTCGGAGTCGCGGGGCACTTCGTCATAGTCGGACTTTTCGGAGAAAACGGCTCCGTCGCCAAGCTCGGTTTTTCGGGTTACGGCGACTTGCTGAGGACGGTAAACGCCGTTACCGCTTCGCCGGCAAAAGTCGATCCCGCGTATGCGGCAAGCGACGAAAACGACCAAAAGCTTTACGACGAGCTGTCCGCTCATACGTACTATTCCGCGCTTACGAAAGCCGCGCTCAACTCGGGCGAAAAAATAGACGTCGCGGGCGTGGACTTAACTTCGCTCGACGACAAGGAAAAGATGTACGTCGCTTTTTACGGCGGCATATCTTCTCAAAGTTCTCCCGTAACGATAAGCGGCGGTATGCACGCGGCGGGACTGGCTTTTCTTAAAGAAAAAGGACTGCTCTCGACGTCTTCCGACTTCGACTTCGACGTAAAAGGCATATCCGTAAGCGACGAAAATAACGGCGCGCGTTTTATTACGCTCGTTTTGTCGGTAAAAAAAGACGACATTCTTGCCGCTATTCCGTCCGACGCGGGTTTTGTCAAAGATCTGATCTCTTCGTTCCTGCACAGCGAACTGACCGCGTCTATCAAGTGTCAATGCGCTTTCGTAAATGGCGCGGCAAGCGTCGGGGAAGCGACCGTTTCGCTCAATTCGGCAAGCGCGTCTGACTGCAGAAAAATAGTCGACTACGTAAACGAAACGCAGGACGGCGCGATCGATTCGCTTCCTTCTCTTATCGAAGAGTTTATCAACGCTCCCTTATATACCCGCGAGCCCATTACCGGCGTTGCTATCCGCACGGCAAGCGCAAACTTCGACGGCGACGGAAACATAGTATACAGCAAATAAACAAGGAGAAAAATATGGATACCAAAAAACTACTCTCAAAGCTCACTCTCGACCAAAAAATCGCGCAAATGTCGCAATTCAACCTCGTTTTGCTTCGCCCGGACGCGGACGGCGGCGTGACGGGACCGGCGCAAAAAATGGAACTTACGCGCGAGATAATCGACTCGGTAGGCTCGACGCTCAACGTAAAAGACGCGGCTTCGACCATCGAGGCGCAAAAGGAACACTTGGAGCACGATCCCAACAAGATCCCGTTGCTCTTTATGCACGATATTATTCACGGCTGTCATACCATTTATCCTATACCGCTCGGCATGGGCGCGACTTTCGATCCCGCGCTTATGGAAGAGTGCTGCTCCATGGCGGCGAAAGAAGCGAGCGCGATGGGCATCCACGTGACCTTCGGGCCCATGGTAGACCTTGCGCGCGACTGCAGATGGGGCAGGTGCATGGAAACGACCGGCGAAGATCCGTATCTTAACTGCCTTATGTCGGCGGCGCAGGTCAGGGGTTTTCAGGGAAACCTTGACAAAGAACACGTAGCCGCGTGCGTAAAGCATTACGCCTGCTACGGCGGCGCGGAGGCGGGCAGAGACTACAATACGGTAGACATGAGCGAACATACTCTTCGCGAATACTACCTTCCCGCGTACAAAGCGGCGGTAGACGCGGGCGTGGAAATGCTTATGACGTCGTTCAATCTTCTCAACGGCGTGCCCTCGTCGGGCAACAAATATCTCGTCAAGGGTATTTTGCGCGACGAGTGGGGATTTAACGGCGTGGTAATCTCGGACTACAACGCTTTCCGCGAAATGGAAAAGCACGGCTATTGCGCGGACGGCAAGGAATGCGCCGAAAAGGCCCTTAACGCCACTTCGGATATCGAAATGATGTCGAATTGCTACATAAAATATCTCAAAGAACTCGTCGAAGAAGGCAAGGTAAGCGAAAAGCAGATCGACGAAGCCGTACTGCGCATACTCGACCTAAAAGACAAACTCGGACTATTCAAAGATCCCTATCGCGGCGCGAGCGAGAAAAAATGCAAAAAATTATTCCTCAGCCGCCCGCATCGCGCGCTCTGCCGCACCGCCGCGGCAAAAAGCGCGGTACTTCTCAAAAACGACGGCGTTTTGCCTCTTGGCGGCGAAGAAAAAACCATTGCGCTTATCGGACCGTTCGCTAAGAAAGGCATGATAGGAGCCTGGTCGGCGTACGGCAAGGAAGACGAGGCCGTTTCGGTATTCGACGGGATCAAAAAAGCCGCGGCAAAGGGTACGCGCCTTTCGTACGCGCAAGGCTGCGACGGCGCTATCCGAGCGGGAACAGACGAGAGCGAAATAAGCAAGGCCGTGCGCCTCGCTAAGCGCTCCGAGGCGGTAATACTGTGCCTGGGCGAAGACAGAGCGCAGTCCGGCGAAGGCTGTTCGCGCGCCAACGTCGCTTTGCCCGCTCCGCAGCTCGAACTTTTGCGCAAAGTGTGCGCGGTAAACGATAAGGTCGTTTGCGTGATCTTCAACGGTCGTCCGCTGGATCTGAGCGCGGTGGTAGAGGTTTGCCCCGCCGTGTTTACCATGTGGCAGCCCGGTACCGAAGGCGGCAACGCGGCGGCCGATCTAATTTTCGGCAAAGCCGACTTCGAGGGAAAACTCCCGATGTCTTTCCCGCGCTTCGTAGGTCAGGCGCCTATCTATTACAACCGCAACAACACCGGCCGTCCCGCCGGCGACAATATGGACGCGGCTTATTCGAGCAGGTATCAGGACTGCCCGACTTCGCCGCTTTTCCCGTTCGGATTCGGCTTGTCGTACACGAGCTTTGCTTACTCGCCGGTAACGCTGAGCAAGAGCGAAATGAGCGAAAACGATACCGTCGTCGCTTCGGTCACCGTGACCAACACAGGTAAAAGGCAGGGCACCGAGACCGTTCAGCTGTATATCCGCGACAGATTCGCTTCGCTCGTAAGGCCGGTGCGCGAACTCAAGGGCTTTGAGAAAATAACGCTCGATCCGGGAGAAAGCAAGACGGTAAACTTCGATATTTCCGCTTCCACGCTCGCCTTCTACGGCGCGTCGGGCGAATTCAAAGCGGAAAAAGGCGAATTCCTTATCTACGCTACGTCCGACTCCCAGTCCGGCGAACCGGTATCTTTGTGGCTCAAATAATAA
>CACZPH010000010.1 GCA_902783025.1 uncultured Eubacteriales bacterium
CTGCACTTGCTTACGTACGCCTTGTACGCGCGCTTCGTGCCGGCTCCCTTTGCCTTGTCTGCCGCCCCATCTCGAACGCGAAAATCTCGTTATTTTAGTTGTTGGGAGTCGTCCCACGACCGCGCCTCTCGTCGGCGGGTACTTTCCTTGTCTGACGCTCGTATCTCGCCGCCTTTGCTTTTTCGCGCCCGATATACGTCGCATCTCATTGTCAGCCATCGCCGCCCCTCGATTGCGTACGAGTAGTACGCGCACTTCGGAGCGGCTCGGACTTCCTCGACCTGCTTGTATCTCGAACGCGAAAACCTCGTTGTTTTAGTTGTCGGGAGTCGTCCCACGACCGCGAGAATACCGTATCCGAACCCCCGCCGCACCCCTTGTCAGTCTTCGGGCTTCGGGCAAAAATTGCGCTTTTATATTGTAAAATTGCCTAAAATTGCTCAATTATCAAGTTTAGCCAACTATTTTTTTTAACTATTGACAAAGCTTCGGCGTATTTGATATAATTTAACTATAAAACCACGCGTTTTGCGAAAAATATCAATTATAGGAGAAAAAAGATGAAAAAATCCAAAAAGATTCTCAAAGCCGGTCTTGTGGGTACTTTTTGCGTTGCCATGGCAGTAACGGCTGCCGGATGCTCCGGTAATTCATCGGGCAAAGAACCGATCGTCTCTCCGACCTGGATCACGACGTCGACTCAAGTCGGCGTGGGCGAAGACGTCGAAGTAGCGACGTTTGTTACCTTTTCGGGAGATTTTACCTGGGAGTCGGACAACGAAAACGTTGCGATAGTACGCGACGGCAAAGTAGTCGGCGTAGGCGCGGGCACCGCGAATCTTACTCTCAAGCGCGGTTCGCAGGCATGGGGTTCGCTGAGGGTTACCGTAGCGGACAGCTATTATGACGTTATCCTTCCCGGCAACGTCAAAGTCAATGCCGTAAGGGGCTCGAAGATCGTCGAGATCCTCGCTTCTTCCCCCGCAAAAAACAAGGAAAGCGACGAAGAGTTTGATTATACGTTCTCTAAGTGGACGTACGAAGACGGTACGGACGTAGGCGCAACGGACGAACTTTTGGCTGACACCAAAGTTTTCCCCGTCTTTACGCAGACGACGCGTTCGTACACCGTTACCGTTGACGGAGAGGAGTCGACTTACGAGTACGGCACGCGCATTTCCGATATTCTCGAGGGCAAAACCGCTCCCGCCAAGGATCCCACGGACGCGTTTACGTTTGAGTTCGACAAATGGACTTATGCGGGCGGCGGAGCCATAGGACTTGGCGACACCGTGCGCGCAAATACCGTTATCGTAGCCAAGTACAACGAGGTAGCGCGCAAGTATCTTATTACTTACGGCGAAGACCTTACTATCGAGGGCGCTTACGGCGAAAGGCTCGTTCAGGTGCTTTCGCGCGTTGCTCAACCCACCAAGGCAAGCGACGAGATCTACAATTATCCCTTCGAGGGCTGGCAGCTCAGCGACGGCACGATAGTTACCGAATCGACGACCGTGACCGGCGAAATGACCGTCGAGCCGATCTTCGGCAGAATCGAGCGCGGACTTACCCTTCGTAAATTCGTCATCGACGACGTTACCGGTCAGACTCTCGCCAATCCGTGGGTCATCACCAAGGACGGCGAAGAAGTGGCTTCCGGCGCCGGAACTCTCGCGGCTGTTCTTCCGATGGGCGAATATACCGTTACGCTTTCCTCCGACGGCAACGCTTTCGGTAAATCTTTCGGCATAACGGTAACCGCTGACGACCTCGATACCACAGACGAAGAAGAAGTTACGCTTACCCACAACATCTGGGGCGCGGACTACAATACCAAGAGCGCGGTCACCGCGTTCGGAACCGACGCGGAATCGTACGGACTGCATATCGAGCAGTTTTTCGGCGACGGCGTAAGCAAAGTGGGATATACTCTCGCGCCCAAACTTACCAACGGCACGATGATTTCTTTCAATCTCAAGTTCGGAGAGAAAATGGGCTTCGTCGAGGACCTTACCTCGCGCGACGGCTTCGATCAGGACGTATATCTCAAGTTTATGGCGGACGGCACGAGTACCGATACCTCAACCATGGGACTCAACTCCACCGGAGACCTTATCGGCAACGATCTTACCGCTATAGCCGCTTCTCCGTTCGCGTCGATTCGCGCGGCTATTGACGCGGGTTACGATCTTTCGTACGACTTCGCGTTCCTTAAAGTAGACGATACCATCTATTTCTTAGCCGCTTACGAAAACGACGATTGGCGCGTTCTCGGCTCCAAGCCGGCTCAAAACGCCGAATCCGTCGTTAAGCTCTTTACCGACGGCAGAATGCAGTACTGGATGGATTATACTTACTCGAACTTCGAGTATATCTCCGACGCGGAAGAAGTGGCTGACACCTTGCTTGCCGCGCTCGGCGCTTCCTCGAATCAAGTCAAACCCTGGCTCTATCCCACCGACAAGACGAATTTCAGACTCGATATGGAGAGATGGGCTAATAGCGGCGACGCTAAAAACACATATTCCGTATACAATACCAGGCTCGTTGACCGTTCGACAGGTCCGGTTATGGTCAAGGCTCATTTCAAGACCGCGCTCAATAAGTACGGCTTCGCCGGCTTTGCGATGACCGATCCAAAGACGGGCAAATCTGTATTCGTCGCGCTTGCCGACAGTTCGGCTTCGTTCAACTCCGGTCTCGGCGGCTGGGCGGGCGGCTATCCCACAAGACTCAGATTATCTGCCGATATGACCGGCGGCGAAACCGTTCCCGCGATCACTATCGCCAAGGGCGGCGCCAACGAACTCGTTACCGCCGAATTCGACCTCAAGGCTATCGTCGAAGGCGACGTATGGACGTTATATCTGAGCGCCGACAACGGCATTACCTGGAAATGTGCCGGCTCTATCAATTTGAAGACGGCGTATACGACAAAAACTACACCAATTGATCAAGCTACTGGACAACCTTACTATTCTTGGGACAACGAAGATCCCGCTAAGGATTCGTCGCGCTTATTCCCCTCGGCGGATTCTTCGCCTGAGGTTTGCTTCGGCGTTTACGCGGGTTGCGACATAGCGAACGGCAGATATCTCGAGGTAAGCGGTCTTACGATAGGCGCGCTCGAGCCTACGATAGTTTCCGCGGCAAGTTCTCTTTCCGGCGTTGACGTTACCCCGTCGGTAGAAAACTTCGACGAATACACCAAGGAAGTCGTGTTTACCGCCGACAGCGGTTACGCTATCACGGACGTTAAGCTCAACGGCGAGTCCGTGCTCACCAAAGGCGCGGTTTCCGGTGCGGGCAGAATATTTACCATTACGCTTACCAACTCTTTCGGCGAATTTGCCGGTTACGACTTCGAATTCGAACTCGAAGAAGCGGGCGTAGCGGTAGACATCGACACCGCCATAGCGGCAGGCTCGACCTATACGCTCACCAATTCCGACACAGGCGCCGTAATCAACGGAACCGTCGGCGCGGACAACAAGATTTCGCAGTCGATGCGCCAAGGCACCTGGACTCTCGAGATAGCCGCAAGCGAAAACGTCTTTGACGCGACGCACACTATCGTTATCGACGAAGACGACGTTGACGCGGGCGAAAAATCCGTTTCCGTCAACGTCGAGCGCAATATCTGGGGACTTACCTTCTCGCAAGACGTCTTCGAGACCGGGTATACCGACCCCGAGCACAAACTCGATACCTTTACCGTCTCGGTAAACAAACAGGCGGTAATGAACGAAGCCTTCACGCTCAAGCAAAAGCTCGACGTAGGCACAGCTATCGGTTTCCGCACGACCTACAACGAGTGGATGGCGGTTCTCGCTTCCGATCACACCACGCGTTCGATCACGACCGCTACCGCTTCGGGCGCGCTGACGCACGACCTGTACGTAAAGCACGTGATCGGCGACTCGTCCAAAG
>CACZPH010000011.1 GCA_902783025.1 uncultured Eubacteriales bacterium
ATCGGAACCGAGTTTGCCGAGATCTCCCGTAACGATAAGATCGTAATCCTTGTCGGTCGTTCCTGTATCGCGAAAAAGCGCCAGGATCGATTCCATTGCCGCCGGAGCCATCGCCGCGCCCATATTGTTAAGATCGTTAGTCCCGTAATCGACAACTTTACCGAAAGTCGCTTTTGTGATCCTGACGCCCTCGCCGCCGCGCTTAAGCACAATGCTTCCGGCTCCGGTGACAGTCCATTGCGAATAAGGCGGCCGCTGGCAACCGTATTCGAGCGGATACCTGTATTGGCGCTCCGCCGTGGCAAAATGACTGACAGTCGAGCATATCGCGTTATTAAACGCGCCGCTGCTCAAAAGATTGCACCCTATCGCAAGACTCTCGGTCATCGTGGAACAAGCGCTGTATACGCCTAAAAAACACGAATCGTATTCTCTCGCCGCGTATTCCGAAGACGTGATCTGATTCAGAAGATCTCCGCCGATCATAAGATCGATACCGTTCGGTTTTAGTCCCGCTTTAGCGATCGACCCGTCGATCGCGCGTTTAAGGATATTGAACTCAGCCTTTTCGAATGATTTTTCATTCATTTTATCATCGCTCAGCACTACGTCGAAGTAATCTTTGAGCGGCCCCGCACCCTCTTTCGAGCCTACAACGCTCATTTTGCCCGCAATTACGGGAGGGTTTGTAAATTCCACGGTTTGCCGTCTCGGAGCCGTCGGGGCGCAACAACGCTTATTGATCTCGACGTCCGAGCCGTAGCATAAAAATTTTTCGCTCATACGATCAACTCCGCGACAAGTCTTATAAGCCCCGCGACGGTCGACCACACGACGCCGTTGACAATGACAGGCCCCACGACAGTAAACGTTTTAACGTTAGAGCCGAAAATAATACCTTCGCTCTTATATTCCATAGCGGCGGACGACATTGCGTTCGCGAATCCCGTGATCGGCAAAAACGAGCCGGCGCCGCCTATGCGCGCAATAACGTCGTACCACCCCAGCCCGGTGATCAGTATCGCCGCGGTAATAATGGTGACGGACGTTGCGTTGGCTACGAAATCAATATCCATTTGAGGAAAAAGCAGTCGGTAAGTTTCGGCTACGAATTGCGCGATAAGACAAGTAAAACCGCCTATCAAAAAAGCGTGCGCCAAAGACTTGAAACCCGCCGACGTCGGCGAAACTTTCTTGACGTACGCGTTGTACTTTTCGTTCCGCGCCTTGATCGCCGCGTCATCTTTTATCATAATCCTTTTTCTCCTTAAAATACTCGGTTTTTTTGCCGAAATTATCGATTATCGGCTCATTTTCTTTTCTCATACGGTTAGTTTAGCCAATATTGCGGTAAATTATAATATTACGGCAAAAGAAAAACGCCGCCCGAGGCGGCGTTTGATATCTCACACGATATCTTCCTTTATTTTGTTGATTATTTTGTTTTCTAACCGTGAGACCTGAACCTGAGAAACGTTAAGTTCGCGCGCGACTTCGCTTTGCGTTTTATCTCTGAAAAAGCGTAAAATTACGATTTTCTTTTCCCTTTCGTCAAGCTTTGAAATAGCTTCTTTTATAGATAATTTATCGACCTCGTCGTCCACTGAAAATTTATTCGCTATTCTTTCGCCGATACTCAGCCCTTTTTCGTCGTCGCCTTTGTCGTATATCGAAACCGGGATCAAAGTCGCGTCCATCGCGAAGACGACTTCCTGGGAATCGATATTGAAATGCTTCGCTATCCGGTCGATTGTCGGACTGTCGTTGAATTTTGACTTGTATTCGTCGATATAATACGCGATTTTGTACGACAGCGCGCGAGTAGAGCGGGAAACCTTAACGTATCCGTCGTCGCGAAGATAACGTTTTATTTCGCCGATTATCATCGGAACGGCATACGTCGAAAAGCAAACGTCAAAATCGGCGGAAAAATTCTTGACAGCCTTAAGAAGCCCTATACTGCCGAGCTGAAACAAATCGTCATATTCGACGCCCTTGTTCTTATATCTTTTTATTACGCTTTTTACGAGCGGGGCGTTTTCCTGGAGAATTATCCCCGCCGCCTCGCGATCCCCGCCCTGAGCCTTGGCGATAAGCGCAAGAGTTTCTTCCTTTTCGAGCAAAATCAGACCTCTTTTAACATATTTTTCCACATATTCACGCTAAGACCGCCGCTTGGATTATTAAAAACCTCAAGTCCGTCCATAAAGGTTTTCATTACCGTAAATCCGATCCCCGCTCTCTCGGCTTCGCCCGCGGAAGTAAAATACGGCGATACGGCTTTCTTTATGTCCGTAATCCCTTTGCCGAAGTCCGTCACGCGAATATGTATAACTCCGTCCTTTGCGTATGCCTCGACTTCGATATCGCCTTTTTCTTTGCCGTACGCATGCACAACGCAGTTTGTTACCGCTTCCGAAACCGCCGTCTTAATATCGTCGATCTGCTCGACCGTAGGATTGAGCGGAACGCAAAACGCCGCCACTACGTTACGTAAAAAAGCTTCGTTTTCACTGATTGCGGGTACTTTGATATACAAACGATTATCCATGTTTATTCCTCGATTTTAGGCATTATCTGATAAATACCGGAAAGGGTAAGAACTTTGTCCACTACGGGCTGCGGATCCGTAATAAAAACGACTCCGTTCTTTTTGGTGATCTTTTTGTATCTGCCTATAAGTATTCCTATTCCGGTGCTATCCATAAACGTAAGCTTCTTAAGATCCATAACGAATTTCTTTATTTTAGTATCTTCAATAACGTCGTCCATGTAATCCTTTACTTTTAAGGCGCAACTTTCGTCAAGTTCCCCGACGAATTTGAAATAGACGGCGTCGCGTTTGTTTTCCGCTTCGACCACTTTGTACCTCCGGTTTTTTTATAATTATTACACCTTTTAAGAAGGGAAAAATAGAATAGTTTGTCGAAAAAAAGGAAATAAAGTCAAAAAAACCGCTTGTTAAAACAAACGGTTTTTTAGAAATAAAAATATAAATTATGCTGATTTGTATTACTTACTGCGGTTTACAGTCACAAAAACAAGATTGGAACGATTATTGAGTCGAAGCGGAAAAAGACTGTTTCCCAAACCTCGGCTGACTATCATCGTCGTACCGGAGCTTTCGTATTTACCGGCGGTATACTTCGGGAATACGCCTTGACCGGGAGCAAAAAGTCCTCTGCCTAATATCCTGAATTGTCCTCCGTGCGCATGACCGCAAAACACAAGATCGAATGCCTTGCGGGCGTATTTTTCAAAGAATTCGGGACGGTGGCTGAGCAGTATCGTAAACAAAGACGCGTCATACTCCACGCTTTCGAGCGATTTTGCCACGTACTCGCCGCTTTCGTCGTCATCAATATTATAAAAACGCGGATCTTTAAGCCCGACAAGGTTTATTTTTTTGCCTCGAATTTCGCAGACGTCAGCGGAATTTTCGAGTACGGTAACTCCTCGCTTTTGCATAAAAGCGCAAAGCCGGGCATATTCTTTTTCTTTCCGTGCCTCATGATTGCCCGCCACATAGTAAACTTTCGCCAAATCGCTCAAACGGTCGACAAACCTCTCCGCTATGCCGACGTCGGTACGGCGCGAATCGATCAGATCGCCCGTAATGACGATAATATCGACGTTTTCTTTACGAATTTCATCCGCCGCCGAATCGGCAAGCCTGCGCTTATTACAGTTGTGAAAATCACTGATCTGGGCTATTTTTATACCTTCTTCCGAAACGGGTTTAGTCGTGAAAAATGAAAAATACGAATTTTGTAAACTCGTATTTTCATAACGAAAATATACAATCGCGAGCACTAAAATTGCGACTAAAACGATTGAAATTATAATAATAAGCCACATTTCAGCCCAAAAACGCTCCGTTTTTTATCAAAGTTTCCTTAAGAATATCGATATTGATATCCTTAACGTTCAATCCGTCCCTTGCGGCTAACGCTATCGCGGTACCCGCGCCTTGTCCTATGCAGGCAACTATCGGCATTATTCTGTACGAAGCCTGCGCGTCGTGATCGGAAGAAACGCATCGGCCCGCGACAAGAAGATTTTTCGACCCGCGCGGAATCAGGCAACGATACGGAACCGTAAAGTATTTTCCTTCCGGAAAATAATAGTGGCTGGTACCGGAGCCTTCGGGATTGTGTATATCTATATCGTAATTACTTACCGCGATCGAATCGTCGAATACGGTAAAAGCAAGGCAATCTTCCTTGGTCAAAACATACTCTCCCGCAATCATTCTGCTTTCCCTGACCCCTATCTCCGCCGCGGTAGACAAAATATACGCGTCTTTCATACTATCGGAATTAGCTTTGAGAAATTCAAACATTTCCACGACTTGCGCTCTTGCTGCCTTTTCCGCTTTCGTGACGGCAAACGGGTCAGTCGGATCGAGTTTTACGACCCTTGTGGTATTAAAATGCAAAATCCCGTCGTGTAGCGTACGGAATACGAGTATATCTTCGCGAGGATTATTGATCTTGCCTTCGGCTCGCAACCGCTTGTACAGATCGTTAAGTCTGTTTTTGTCCGCAAAAAAATCTTCGACCTTGACTCCGCCGACTCTGAAGCAAAGCGTCATAGGCTGACATAAATTATCCTTTTCCCTTCCGAGTTGAGTCTTGAAGCCCGCGAGAAACGCAAGTTGAGCGTCGCCCGTCGCGTCAACGTAATAATCCGCCTTAAGCGCAATTTCTCCGCCGATCGTAGCGAAAACAATTTCTTCGACAACGCCGCCGGTCATCTTTGCCCGCGTGAGATAAGCGTGAAGAAGAAGATCGACTCCGCTCTCGTCAAGCATATCGGAAAGAAGATTTTTAAGCACCTCTTCGTCAAAAGTTTTGCCTTTTAACCCGTTACGCTCGATAAGCGCGGATTTTATTTCGGCGAAGATACCCTGCGAAAGTTCGGTTTCTACACCGTTTATCTTCGTTTTATTGGGCATAAAAGGATTTATGAGGCAATTATTGGCGGCACCGCCTAAAGCTCCGGACTTTTCGACAAGCAAAACCGTCGCGCCGCATCTTGCCGCGCCGATCGCGGCACAAACGCCGGCAAAACCTCCGCCCACAACTATAACGTCATATTTTTTCATTGTATTCTCCGGTTTGACAAGTTGGCTTTTTTGAAGTCGTCGCTCCATTTTTTCATGTCGATAGCGGCGGAAACCGACTGCGCGCTTATACCTTTAGCGCCTGTCAGGCGTGATATTTCTTCGTAAACGCCGTCGACGTCTAATAATTCAAGATTAGTAAAGGTTTCGTTGTTTTTTGTTGTCTTGGATATATAATAATTGGCGTCCGCCATAGCGCAGATCTGCGGTAAATGAGTAACCGAAATAACCTGATGGTTTTCGGTAAGACGAGCAAGTTTCTTCGCGACTTCAAGCCCTATTTTGCCGCTTATTCCGGCGTCTATTTCGTCGAATATGAGAACGGGCGTTTCGTCAATCGAACTCGAAACGACTTTCAGGGCAAGCATAAGACGCGACAATTCGCCGCCCGATATGATTTTAACGAGCGAATTAAGCGGTTGACCTACGTTTGCCGATAAGTAAAATTCAACCTGATCCATCCCCTTGGCCGAAACGCTTTCCTCGCAATTCTCAAACGTCGGAAAATCCGAAAACCTGACTTCGAATCTTGACTGCATACCGAGATCGGAGAGTTCTTTTTCGACGTCTTTTTCAAGTTTCGCCGCCATTTTTCTTCGGTTTTTTGATATTTCGGACGATAATTCGTATATTTCATGAAGTAACGCTTCTTTTTC
The DNA here is from genome assembly GCA_902783025.1 of uncultured Eubacteriales bacterium. Taxonomy (GTDB): domain Bacteria; phylum Bacillota; class Clostridia; order Christensenellales; family Pumilibacteraceae; genus RUG12826. The sequence continues at coordinate 5,782 of CACZPH010000011.1, forward strand.
CGCGATAAGCTTTGCGTAAAGAGCGTCAGCGTCAGTCAAATCGTCAAGTTCGGCTTTAAGAGAGTTCAGTTTTTCATTGAGATTGCTTGCTAGGCCGTATTTTCTGGTAATCGAACGTACTTTTTCGAGTCTTTTTTCCAAAGCGTCCATATCGTCATCCGAAAAATCGAGCGAATTCAATTCGTCGCCTACCGACTCCGCGACGTCCTCCACTTCGACCAAAGCGTCGTTAAGTCGGCTAAGCAATTCGGAATACACAGGGGAAAATTTATCGATCTTTGAAAGCGCGGTTTTCGCCGCGGAAAGCGAAGACAAAACATTGAAGTCGTCGTTTGCGGACAATAGTCCGTATGTCGCGGACAAGCTTTCTTTTACGGTTTCCGCGCTCAAGTATTTTCGCCTGAGCGTTACGAGTTCGTCTTCTTCTCCTTCTTTTACGTCGGCTTCCTCTATTTCGTTGATTTGTAAAGTAAGATAAGCAATATTTTTTGCTCTTGCCTCTTCGTCGCCTATTTTGTCTATTCTATCGATCAAATCTTTGAATTTAAGACATTTTTGCGATAATTTATCTAATTTTGCGCCGTTAATATGTCTGGCATAGTAGTCTAATACTTTAATGTGATTACTTACTTGAGCCAAAGTCTGATATTCGTGCTGACCACAAAGGTCTATTATCTTGCCGGTCAACGATCTTAGCATAGACGCCGTTGCTACGCGGCCGTTGATCCTTATTTCCGATCTGCCGTCAGCGTTGAATTTTCGCGTTACGATAAGACAATCGTCTCCGTCAAATCCGAGTTCGTTCATTTCGTCCGCTACGCCGTCGATATCGAACACGCCCTCGACATAACCCGTATCGGAACCGAACCTGAGCATCGTTTTGTCGTATCTTCCACCCAAAAGAAGCGTGAGAGAATCGACGATTATCGATTTTCCCGCGCCCGTTTCTCCGCTCAAAACGTTGAGTCCGTCACAAAAATCAACGTCAAGAGTCGATATGAGTGCAAAATTGCTTATATGTAAACTGCGTAACATCTCAATCCGTCACAATCGAACTAATTATTCCGCAAATCTTGATAGCCGATTGTTCGTCGCGCGCTATGACCGCCAACGTGTCGTCGCCGGCAATCGTGCCGAGAATATCTTTGTCTTTCATATTGTCGATAAGCAACGCCACTACGTTCGCGCTGCCCTGTATCGTCTTGATGACGGCAATATTAGCCGCGTGATCCGTCGACAATACCGCGTGCCTGATCATGTCTTCCAGCTGCGAAGAAACGTTTGCGGTTACTTGCTCCTTAACGTATTTTTGCTTGCCGCCCACAACGGTCTTGATAACGTTAAGTTCCTTGATATCGCGCGAAACGGTGGCTTGCGTGACCTTAAAACCCTCTTTAATGAGTTCCGAAACAAGGTCTTCCTGTTTTTCGATATCCTTTTCGCGGATAAGTTCGATTATTTTGTTTTGTCTTGCGTTTCTTGCCATAATTACTCCTTTATGTCGGCAACGCTCCATTTATTGAGTTTATCAAGCAATTTGTTATAAAAGTTTCGGTTTTCAAGTCTGATAAACGTCGCGTATTTTTGGGATTTTTTTATCGTTATTTCTTCAAAAGCTCCGCTTGCGACCACGTCTCCGTCGGATATGACGTTGATCTTCCTGCCGTTGTATATCTTGATAGTTACCGTTTCGTCATCCGCAATAACAAGAGGACGCGAATGCAACGAATGAGAATTGAGCGGCGTCAGAGCGAGAACTTCGGCGTGCGGCGAAACGATCGCTCCGCCCGCCGACAGCGAATACGCAGTCGATCCGGTCGGCGTGCTTACGATATATCCGTCGCAATAATATCTGTCAACAGCCTGTCCGTCTATGTACAAGTCGATCAGCATAAGTTGAGTAGCCTTAATGGTGTTTATAACGATATCGTTAAGCGCTATTTCCGTTTTCCCGGCGTTGTCAAACTCGATAAGACTGCGTTTTTCCATCTTATAGTCGCCGTTTTTGATAAGAGGAACGGCTTTTTCGATATCTTCGGGAGCTATCTCCGTCAAAAACCCGATAGTTCCGATATTTATACCCAGGATCGGTATGTTCTTTTGCGCGCAGAATTTACCCATACGCAAGACAGTTCCGTCTCCGCCTAATGTAAAAAGTATGTCGCACCCGATGTCGTCAAAATCAAAAGTTTCGCCGTCGTAAAAAGAAGCGATCGACTTGTGCACGCATACGTCAAACGAATTGGCCTTCAGGACATTGATGAGCTGCAAGGTTACGTCTTTGGCGTGCGACTTTTTCAGATTTGTATAAATACCCGCTTTCATATTATTCTCCGATAATATTATACAATAAAATTATACATATTTCAACGGTTTATGCATTATTTTATTCAAAATATTAAAAATTCGATATTATTTTTTCTATATTTGCTTTCGTAAGACCCGCCCTTTCGAAAGCCGTCTCTCTGCAAAGTGATCTGATAAATTCGTCGCCGAAACCGAGATTCACGGTCTTTGCGTCAATTTGCCTCTCTTTTAAGAAAGCGTTGACGCTTTCGCCAAAGCCGCCCTTAAGCGCTCCGTCTTCTAAAGTAATTACCTTTTTACCGCTCAAAGCGCATAAAAAGTCTGCGTCAAGAGGCTTGATCACGCGCGCGTTTACAACGGTAACCCCGCTGAGCGAACAAGCGAGATCCACCATCGTGGCGGAAGCGGCAAGAATGACCGTATCGCCGTCTTTTTTGAGAATCTCCCATTTCCCGTCGAACGGCGTGTCTTCGTAAACGCCGCCTACGGATTTGGGATATCTGATAGCGACCGGAGAATCGAGATCGTATAGCGCGTAATCAAGCATTTTCTTCAATTCGTTGCCGTCCTTGGGCGCCAAAACGGTCATATTCGGGAATTGAGTAAGGTACGCAATGTCGTATATTCCCTGATGAGTTACGCCGTCGCCGCAAACATATCCGGCGTGATCGACCGCAAGCACGACATGGCGCGAATCTATGCAGAGATCCGTCATTATTTCGTCGTACGCTCGCTGAAGGAACGTGGAATATACGGCAAAAACGGGCTTTAATCCTCCTGCGGCAAGACCCGAACAAAGAGAAACCGCGTGCTGTTCCGCAATACCGACGTCAAAAAATCTGTCGGGGAACTCTTCCGCGAACTTCTCCAGCCCCGTTCCCTTAGCCATAGCCGCGGTTACGGCGACGATCGACCGATCGCTTTGCGCCTTATCCGTCAAATAATCCCCCAAAACCGAAGCGAAAGCGCCTTTTTCTTCGCCTACGCTGACGCCGTGATATTTTTCCGGGGAAAGCTCGGCTTTTTTGTCGCCTTTACCCTTTTCGGTGACCAGATGAACGACCGCGGGTTTACCGTACTTTTTCGCTTGCCTGAATATTTCCACAAGCAACCTGATATTATGACCGTCAAAAGGTCCGTAATATTTGATGCCCAGATCCTCAAAGAATTTATTCTTGAGCAAAACGTTTTTCAGTCCGTCGCGGATAGCTTCGCTTATTTTACATAAAAAACCGCCGACAAAAGGAATACCGTTGAGCCCCTTTTTAAGTTCGTGCTTAAAATATTCGTACTTTTTGCTCATCCTGAGGTGCGCAAGATG
>CACZPH010000012.1 GCA_902783025.1 uncultured Eubacteriales bacterium
CGATCGCCGTGGTATAATACCACTCTTTGTACTCGATTATTTTGAGGTTTTGCTCTAACGCGCCGATGCTGTCAAGTATCTTGCGCTTCTGACGTAAAACGATCTCGTACCGCTCTTTTAGCGTCGAGTCGCCCTTTTTTGCGAGATCGACGTACTCTTTGATGTCCTTGATCGGCATACCGGTGGACTTGAGACAGTTGAGAACTTTGAGCCAGGCAAAATCCTTGTCCGTAAACACGCGCCTGCCGTTGACCTTCTCGACGTCCGGGAGCAGTCCCGCGCTGTCGTAATACCGTATCGCCGAGGGCGCTACGCCCATAATATCGGCAATTTCGGAAATAGTGTACTTTTTCATTTCTTACCTCCGCATATATTATAACTTAAAGTTAACTTTAGGTGCAAGTGTTTTAACGCTCCGCGCGTAAAATTTCACACAATTTTTATTTCGGAAGCGGACATACGCTTGATTTAGCGAAAAAACAGGCGTATAATTAAGTTATCAAATCAAGGAGAACAAAAATGAAAGACTGGCTTTACGATACTTACGTCGCGCACCGCGGAATTTACGACAACGACGCGGGCGTGATCGAAAACACGATGCCCGCATTCAGAAAAGCGGTGGAAATGGGATATAATATCGAACTCGACGTACAGCTTACTAAGGACGGACAGCTCATAACCTATCACGACGACAACCTTAAGAGAATATTCGGGATAGACAAGTTTGTCGACGAGTTTACGTTTGACGAATTGCAGTCGCTGCGCTTTTTGCAAAGCGAAACCGCGAGAATACCGCTCTTTAGCGAGGTTTGCGAACTTTGCGCCGGCAAAGTCGGAATAATGATCGAGATAAAGAAAAAAGCGTCCAACGAACTCGATCACAAGGTGGAAGACGAACTCCTAAAAGTTCTCAAACCCTTCGAGGGAAAACTCGACTTTATCGTAAAGTCGTTTAACCCCTTCTCCGTCGACTATATGCGCGTAAAGGCGCCCTCGTACCGCCGCGGCTTCCTCTCCTACGCCAACTCTCTCGACGACTACAAGGACTACCAGCAACCGATGGTAGAACGCCTGCTCTTCGATAAGGACAGAAAGGTCGAGTTTTTCGACTTCCTTATCAAAAAGCCTGAAAGCCAACTTCTCAAAACCATGATAGGCAAAATGCCGATCATCTTCTGGACGGTCGACTCGCAGGAAACCTATGACCTTGCCATGAAACTCGGCAATAACATAATTTTCGAGCATTTCAACCCGCCCGCAAGAAAGAAATAAAAGACCGAAAAACACGAAAACCGCGATACGTATCGCGGTTTTTTGTATTGCGACGGGCGGCGAGTCGCCGCTGACCGGCATAAGGAGGCTGAAGCCTCAATGATTTTTCCCTTGCGGGAAAATGAAGGACAAAAAGTAAAATATAAAGATAGTAAAAGAAAACCGGCGTTTTGCTACGTCGGTTTTTGTTTTGATTATTGTAAAGATAATTTGAAGAATTTTTCGCGGTCAGGATACGAATAAAGTCAAATCAAGGAAATTTTTGCCGCAAGAAAGTAAAGGCGGCAAGATACAAACGTAAACGATAGCCGTTTTGGCGGGAAGAAGCGAGCAGGTCGAGGAAGACAAAGCCGCCCGACGGGAGCGTACAAGGCGTACGTGACCGAGGGCGGCTGAAGTCTGACAATGAGATGCGACGCTTATTCGCGGCGAAACTATTCCTTAACGGTGAAGCCGTCGTTCAACCTCGCTCCTCCCTTCTCCACCTCATCGTCAAGCATAAAGGACGAGACTTCGGCGGGATAAACGTTAAGGTAATTTTTCATGCCGGTTCCGGCGGGAATAAGTTTACCGATAATAACGTTTTCTTTAAGACCGATAAGCGGATCGATCTTGTTCTTGATAGCGGCGTCGGTAAGAACGCGCGCGGTCTCCTGGAAGGACGCCGCGGAAAGGAACGAATCGGTTGCGAGCGCCGCCTTCGTGATACCCAAAAGGGTGTACTTCGCGGTCGCGGGCTTGCCGCCTGCCTTAAGCGTCTCTTCGTTAGTGCGTTTGAAGGTGTTTTCGTCGACCATATCGCCGGGAAGGAGATGCGTGTCGCCGCTTTCTTCGATACGGACCTTCTTGAGCATCTGATGAACGATGATCTCGATGTGTTTGTCCGCTATATCAACGGATTGCGAACGGTAAACGGACTGAACTTCCTTAACGATATACTCCTGAACCTCTTTGTGTCCTTTGGTCTTGATGATATCGTGAGGATCGATAGGTCCTTCGGTAAGCGGATCGCCCGCTCTTACTACCGCGCCGGTCTTGATCTCGGGCTTGAGTTTAGCGGAATACGGTATCGAGTAAACGAATTCTTTTCCTTCGGCGTTAGTGACGATGACGTCGCGGCGGCCTTCGCGCTCCGCGTACTCGACGGTTCCGCTTTCGCCGGTGATCGTCGCCACGCCCTTGGGTTTACGCGCTTCGAAAAGTTCCTCTACGCGCGGAAGACCTCTGGTAATATCTTCGCCGGACGCTACGCCGCCGGAGTGGAACGTACGCATCGTAAGCTGCGTACCGGGCTCGCCTATGGACTGAGCCGCGATAATACCTACCGCTTCGCCGACTCTTACGGGAGTACGCGCCGACATATCTTTGCCGTAGCACTTTACGCAAACGCCGTGCATGCAGCGGCACGTAAGCACCGAACGGATCATTACCTTGAAAGGAGGTTTGGACGGGTCTTTGTTCGGATCGTTGAACCACTCCATATAGATCTTGTCGATCTTCTTGGCCGTGGACTCGCTGATCATCTCGTCGACGTCGGCGAGAACTTCGCCCGTTTCGGTCATAACGACCGGCTGAGCGAGAAATCTGCCGTTAAGTCTGTCGGCAAGCGACTCTACTATCGTGTCGCCGTCCTTAATGGGTTCGATCTCGATACCCGTTTTGGTACCGCAGTCCTCTTCTCTTACGATTACGTCCTGCGCTACGTCGACCAAACGGCGGGTAAGATAACCGGAGTTAGCGGTCTTGAGCGCCGTGTCGGCAAGACCTTTACGTCCGCCGTGCGAAGAAATGAAGTATTCGAGAACCGAAAGACCTTCACGGAACGAAGAACGAATAGGAGTTTCAATAGTTTCGCCTTGCGGGTTTACCATAAGTCCGCGCATACCGGAAAGCTGACCGATCTGATCGCGGCTACCGCGGGCGCCGGATACCGCCATCATGTTGATGGGGTTGTATTCGTCCATGTCGGCGAACAGCGCGTCTATTACGTCCTTGTTCGCTTTAGCCCAGCGGTCTACTACGAGACGGTGTTTTTCTTCCTCGGTAAGACGGCCTTCGTTGTACTGATTTTCTATTCCGATAACGTCTTTTTCCGCGTCGTCGAGTATCTTGCGCTTTTCCGTCGGGATATGCATATCGAATACGGACGTCGTGATCGCGCCGATAGTCGAATACTTATAGCCGAGCGCCTTGATGTCGTCGAGCAGCTGAACGGTCTCGGACGGACCTTTTACCTTATAGGTAAGGTCGATTATCTTCTTGAGTTCGCTCTTGCCTACGCGGTAGTTGACCTCGAGCAAAAATTCGTTTTCCTTCTTGCTTCTGTCGACTATTCCGAGATCCTGCGGAACGTATTCGTTGAAGATAAGTCTTCCGCAAGTCGTGGAAATGATCCCGCTTTTCTTGACTCCGTCAATTTCCTTGGTGATGCGCACTTTGATCGCCGACTGAAGTTCGATTTCATGGTTAAAGTACGCCATCTTCGCTTCGTCGGGATCGGCAAATATCATGCCTTCGCCCTTGCAGCCGGGTTTGTCCATCGTGATATAGAAACTTCCGAGGACCATATCCTGCGTGGGGGTACAAACGGGTTTGCCGTCCGAAAGCTTAAGAATATTGTTGGACGCGAGCATGAGGAATCTCGCCTCCGCCTGAGCCTCGATCGAAAGAGGTACGTGAACCGCCATCTGGTCTCCGTCGAAGTCGGCGTTGAACGCGCCGCACGCGAGCGGATGGATCTTGATCGCTCTGCCCTCTACAAGCACGGGCTCGAACGCCTGTATGCCGAGTCTGTGAAGGGTGGGCGCACGGTTAAGAAGTACCGGGTGATCCTTGATGACCTTTTCGAGCACTCCCCACACTCTGTCGTCGGCACGCTCTACGAGACGCTTGGCGTTTTTGATATTATTTGCCGAAGAGTCCGCCATAAGTTCGTGCATTACGAAGGGCTTGAAAAGTTCGAGCGCCATTTCCTTGGGAAGTCCGCACTGATACATTTTGAGTTCGGGACCTACGACGATAACCGAACGTCCGGAATAATCCACACGTTTTCCGAGGAGGTTCTGCCTGAAACGTCCCGACTTACCCTTAAGCATATCAGAAAGCGACTTAAGTGCCCTGTTACCGGGGCCCGTTACCGGACGTCCTCTTCTTCCGTTATCAATAAGAGCATC
>CACZPH010000013.1 GCA_902783025.1 uncultured Eubacteriales bacterium
TGCTTGCCGGCGTTTCTAACGCGATAATCATCGGCTTTAACGTCCGTCCCGATTCGGACGGCAAACAGCAAGCGGAAAGCAGCGGCGTGGATATCAAACTCTACAACGTTATTTACGAGGCTATCGACGACGTTGAGGCGGCTATGAAAGGTCTTCTTGCACCCAAATTCAAGGAAGTTATTACCGGAAGAGCGCAGGTACGCAGCGTATTCAAGATTTCTTCGGTCGGAGAGGTCGCGGGATCGTACGTTATCAGCGGCAAGATCGTCCGCAATTCCAAAGTCCGCGTTTACCACAACGACGTCAAGATATTCGAAGGCGACATCAACAACCTTAAGCGTTTTAAGGACGACGCAAAAGAAGTCGCTCAGGGTTACGAATGCGGTATCAGCATCGAAGGCTTCAGCGGTTTTGCCGAAAACGACGAGATCGAAACGTACGTTATGGAAGAAATAAAATAACGGAGTAAAAATGAATTACAGGATCGATCGCCTCAACGGCGAACTTCAGAAAGAAATAACCAATATCATAAACAACAAGGTCAAAGATCCGCGCGTAACGGCGATGGTAAGCGTGCTGTCGGTGGATTGCGCGAAGGATCTTAAGACCGCTAAGGTATATCTGAGTATTTACGGCGACGAAACGGCGGTGAATACGACGTTCGACGCGCTCGTAAAATGCGCGGGATTTATCCGTAAAGAATTATCGGTTATATTCCACGATCTCAGGACGATACCGACGTTGACTTTTATACTTGACAAATCCGCACAGTACGGAGCCAAAATCGAATCGATACTTGAGGAAATCAAAAAGAATGAGTCTTCTAAATGACTTACAAGGCGCAAAAAAAGTCCTTCTTATCGGACACGTAAGACCCGACGGCGATTGTTTCGGCGCCGGTTTTGCCGTAAAAAGGATACTGGAAAAAAGCGGAGCGCAGGTCGATTTTTGCATAGATTCGTCGCTTCCGTCGCATTACGCGTTTTTGCCGGGATTTAACGAAGTGAATTCGCGTTTTTCGCAAGGCTACGATCTCGCGGTTTCGGTCGATTGCGCGGACGAATTCCGCCTCGGTAAATATTATGACGCATACAAAAAAGCTAAACGCAGCGTAAATATCGACCATCATGCGACCAACACGAAATTCGGTAAGATAAACTACGTTGAGGACGTGAGCAGCACGTGCGAACTTATTTACTATCTTCTCAAGGGCGAATACGAATTCGACGACGAAACGGCGTACTATTTGTATGTCGGACTATCCACCGATACGGCGCATTTCAGGCACTCTAACACCACGCCGAGGACTCTCGACATGGCAAAAGACCTCGTCGCATACGGCTTCGACAAGCAAAAGCTTATCAATAATCTTTATAATTCCAACACAAAAGGTAAAATAAAACTTATTGCAAAATCTCTTAATTCCCTAAGATTCTTTAAGGACGATCGTATAGTTATAATTACAATTACTAAACAAATGCTAAACGATTGCGGTTGCGATATGTCGGACACGGAAGGAATTATCGATTTCGGAATGAGCGTCGATACCGTTGACGTCGCAATATGCATGACTCAACAAGCGCAACATAGTTATAAGGTAAGTTTCAGATCCAAAAACGTCAACGTCGCCGCGGCGGCGCAGGTATTCGGAGGCGGCGGACACGTGCGCGCTTCCGGATGTGTGGTCAACGGTTTTTACGAAGACTGCGTTGACAAACTCGTCAAGTCCGTCACGGACGTTATGGATTGATGAACGGAATTCTGAATTTTTACAAAAAACCCGGAATGACAAGTCAGGACGCCGTTTCGTCCGTGCGCAAAATTCTGCACTTTCGTCACGTAGGACACATGGGCACTCTCGATCCGCAAGGTGAAGGCGTGCTCTTGTTGGGAATAGGCAAAGGCGCGAGACTTTTCGACTATTACCTTGGAAAAGACAAAGTGTACGAGGCGGAATTTGAGTTCGGATACGAAACAGACACGCTTGATAAGGACGGAACGACGGTTTCGACGACCGACGTTTTTCCGGTCGAGGAAGAAATAAAAGCGAAACTCGGCCTGCTTGTAGGCGAGCAAATGCAACTCCCGCCCAAGTATTCCGCCAAGAATATCGACGGAAAGCGCGCTTACGACCTTGCCCGCAAAGGCGTTGAGTTCTCGCTCAAGCCGTGCCGAATTACCGTTTACGAGGCTGTTTTGGCCGCGAAAACAGGCGAAAACAAGTATTTGTTCCGTATTCATTGCAGCGGCGGCACCTATATCCGAAGTATTTGCAGGGACTTAGCGTATTCGCTCGGATCTCTCGCGACTATGACGAGTATCAAGCGCATAAAGTGCGGTAAATTCGCCTTGAGCGACGCGGTAACGGAAGAGGCGCTTGCCGCGGATCCCGAAGCGTCGATCATTCCTCTTACAGACGCTTTGTCCGATCTTCCGCGTTATGACGTCGCGGACGAAGAATATTCGAAGCTTAAAAACGGCGTAAGGCTCGATATTTCACTTTTTTTCGACGTCCCGTTTACTGTTTATTGCAAGGGCGAGTTATTTGGGATAGGGGCAATCGAAGACGGAAAGCTTATTGTAAAAACTAATTTAAGAGAAGAATGAAAGAGATCATATCACAATCTGACGCCAAAGTCTGCCTCGCGCTCGGGTTTTTCGATTCGTTGCATTCGGGGCACAGGCAAATTATAGAAAAAACCGTTGATTACGCGCGTAAAAACGGTTTTTTGAGCGTGGTTTTTACTTTTGTGGGCAATGCCGTCGGGATACTTAAAGGCAAGAGCGTATATACTTACGACGAAAAGAAAACGCTTCTTTCGGCAATGGGTGCGGATTGCGTTTTGCCATATGAGTTTACGGCAGATACCCTCAGGAAGACGAAAAAGGAATTTTTGGACGAAGTCTTTTCGTTATTCGACGTGCAGGCGGTTTTTTGCGGATTCGATTATACTTTCGGACATAAAGGAGAAGGCAATGTGGATTTTCTTCTCTCTTATTGCGAGAAAAAGGGCGCAAAATGCTTCGTTAGCGAAAAGGTAATATTCGACGGCAAAAAACTTTCGACCTCGCTGATCAAGGACGAGCTTTCTTCCGGCAACGTAAAAAAAGCGGCTGTAATGCTGACGGAGCCTTATTTTATCGACGGCAGAGTCGAGCGCGGAAGGGGTGTCGGACACCTTCTCGGTATTCCTACGGCAAATATAGAAATCAAAGACGACAAATTTTTGCCTAAAAACGGCGTTTACGGCACGAAAACGATTGTGGACGGGAAAACCTATGTTTCGGTCACAAACGTCGGTCCTAAGCCGACTTTCGGCGACGGAACCATTAGCGTCGAAACGCTGATAAAGGGGTTTGACGGCGATATATACAACGAGAGTATCCGCGTGATTTTTATTGAATATCTGCGCGATATCCGCAAATTCGACGATCCGACAACGCTTCGCGATCGCGTGCTTGCCGATCTTGCATGGGAGGAAGACCAATGATCAGAATAGGACCTTCGGGAAACTCGATATCTTTTTACGCGTCCGGAAGAGAGCATACTTACGAAGAAGCGGAGTGGTTGCGCTCGATAGGACTCAACGCCTTCGAATATTCGTTCGGCAGAGGCGTCCGCATTACGGACGAAACGGCGGCGAAAATCGCGGAAGAAATGCGTAAGTACGACATTGCGATATCTGTTCACGCACCGTATTACACCAATCTTGCGAGCGTAGAGGACGAAAAAGTCGTCAATTCTTTTCGCTACGTGACCGAATCTGTCGTAGCGGCGCGCAAAATGGGCGGAAACCGCGTGGTTTTTCATCCCGCCAGTCAAGGCAAGGACGCACGCGAAAACGCCGTTGCGCGTACTCGCGACAATATGTTAAGACTATGCGAAGCGGTAAAAAGCGCTGTGGACTTCGATGATTATATCATTTGCCCCGAAACGATGGGAAAAACGCTTCAGATAGGCACGGCGGAGGAAATAATCGATTTTTGCACGCTCGATCCGCATCTTATTCCGTGTTTCGACTTCGGGCATATCAATTCGTATATGCACGGCGGGCTTAAGACCAAAGACGATTACAGACGCATTATCGATCTTGCGTTCGACAAACTCGGCAAAGAAAAAGCGAATATAGTACATATACACTTTTCCAAGATAATGTACGGCGACAAGGGCGAGATCAAACATCTTACTTTCGAGGATACGAAGTACGGTCCGGAGTACGGACCGCTTGCCGAGATCATCGACGAATACGGTATGAGTCCGGTAATTATCTGCGAATCGGACGGAACGATGAGCGACGACGCATTAAAAATTAAAAAATACCATAAAAACGTTTAACTTTTTTCAAAAAGTATGGTACAATATACGAAAGTATTGGAGGCAGTATGTTTGAGAATTACGATACTTTGTTAGTGTTCAACGACGACAACCGTTTTTATTTTTCGGGTTTTCGTTCGTCGTTCGGCTGCATTATACTTACCGAGAAAAAGAAAGTATTTATTACCGACAAGCGTTACGAGAGCGAAGCGAGACAAAACGCGGGAGATTTTACCGTAATTTGCGTCAGCGGATCCGATCTGTACGAGATCATCGCCAGACAACTCAAATCCTTTAAGAGCAAAGTCGTGGGCTTTGAAGACGAGACGATGACGGTCAGCGAATTCGAAACGCTCAAAAACAAGCTTCCCGGCTACGAATTTATCGGCGCCAGCAAGTCTATCGCGGACAAGCGTCTGATAAAGAGCGAAATCGAACTCGCAAAGCTTGCCAGAGCTGAAGAAGTGACTCAACTCGCGCTCATGGACGTTATTCCCGAGATAAAAGTCGGAATGTCCGAAAAAGAAGTTTCGGATATGATCACTTACAGCGTATTACGTCACGGCGCGCAGGGCTTGGCTTTCGACAATATCGTTTGCTTCGGCGAAACCGCCGCTTGCCCTCATCACAAACCTTCTCCGGACGTCAAACTCAACGAAAACGATTTGATCCTCGTCGACATGGGAGCGCTTGTGGACGGATATTGCGGAGACATGACGCGCACGTTCTGTCTCGGAACTCCGGATCCGAAACTCGAGCAGATGCATAAGACCGTTCTGGAAGCGCAGCTTTTCGCGCTTAAAAACATCAAAGCCGGCATGACTTGCAAAGAAGCCGACGGGCTTGCGAGAGAATATTTGCTCGCGCACGGATACAAAGACGAGTTTTCGCATTCGCTCGGTCACGGTATAGGGATCGCGGTACACGAACCGCCGTACGTTTCGCCGCGCAGCGACGTTGTGCTCAGGGAAAACATGGTGGTTTCTTGCGAGCCCGGCGTATATATCGAAGGCGTAGGCGGCGTAAGAATAGAAGATATTGTCGTGGTTAAAAACGACGGTGTGGTAAATCTGGCAACAATTTTGAGTAAAGAAATAAAACTTTAGGAGGTTTTTATGCTTACAGCAGGTGATTTCAGGAAGGGTATGACGTTCGAAATGGACGGGAAAGTTTACAGTATCGTAGACTTCCAGCACGTAAAACCGGGCAAGGGCGCGGCTTTTGTCCGCACCAAACTCAAGAACGTCGTTACCGGACAGGTTATCGAGACGACTTTTAACCCGACCGACAAGTATCCGGAAGCGGTTATCGAGAAGAAGCAGATGCAGTATTTGTATCACGTCGACGATATCTATACTTTTATGGATATGGATACTTTCGAAACGCTTGACCTTAACTACGACGTAGTCGAGGACGCAATGCAGTTCGTTAAGGAAGAAATGATGGTTACGATCCAACTTTACAAGGGCAAAGCGTTCAGCGTCGAGGCTCCCAACTTTGTAGAGCTTGAAGTTACCGATACCGAACCCGGCATTCAGGGCGATACTTCCAAGGCGGGCAACAAACCCGCTACTCTTGAGACCGGATATAATATCCAGGTTCCGCTTTTCGTCAATATCGGCGATAAGATCCGCGTCGATACGCGTACCGGAACCTATATGGAAAGAGTAAAATAATTACCTTTTTGTTATAAAATAAGTCCGATTCGGAAGGATCGGACTTTTCGGTTTTTACCGCTTTTGCTTTATGCAAGAGCGGTTTTTTTGTCGTAAAAAGGCTTATCGAAAGCAATTCGGAATAAAGCCCGAAGCGAAGTAATAGGTTATTTCGGAGTTAGATTATGACCGATCCTTTTCCGCCTTTAATTGCTTCGGCAATATCGAAATTAGACTTAAAAAGATTACGGGAAGTAAGATTTCGTGCCGGAAGACCGGTTATCGTAAACTTTGACGGCGCAAAATATTACTTGTCGTCCGGCGGGGTTACTTCAAACCCGGCATCCGCGTTGATATGCGGCGCGAGTGAATTGCGTTTTATAGCGGCTAAGGCTACCGACAATTCTCTATACGCGTTCAACGAACAACTGAAAAACGGGTTTTTGACTTTGCCGAGCGGCTGGAGAATAGGATTTTGCGGAGAGGCGGTCGAAGAAAACGGCAGAATAGTGACGTTTAAGAATTTTTCGTCGATCGTTATCAGAATAGCGGCTCAAAACAAAAATTGCGCTAAGGATTTTTTTGACAAATATATTTCTCGTCATAGACCCGTTTCGGTGCTGGTGATATCCCCGCCGGGCGGCGGCAAAACGACGTTTTTGCGCGATCTGTCAAGGCTCGAGTCGGCAAGAAACGACGTGACGATAATCGATTCGAGATACGAGTTCGCCGGGGTTTTTGACGGTAAATTCGCTTTCGATATAGGTAATTGCGACGTTTTGAGCGGCGTAGATAAGGCGGTCGGTATAGAAAACGCTCTGCGGACGACTTCATGCGAGGTTTTGACGTGCGACGAGATATCTCCGTCCGACGCGCCCGCGGTAGAAGCGGCGCTCAGAAGCGGCGTCGCGGTTTATGCGTCGGCGCACGCGTCCGACGTTGATGATTTAAGGCGAAAAAGAGGCTATGAATTCGCATTTAACGGAACTTTCGGAATATTCGTCGTGCTTTTCGGTAAAGAAAGAGCGGGTAAAATCAAAGATATTCTTGACGGAGATCTAAAAAAAATTGATTGAAAAGTTTCTTATAATATTGTGTTTCGGGTTGCTTGGATTGTTATTCGGCAGATCCTTTTATCGGCGGATAGAGCGCAAACGCGATTATTTTACGGCGGCGCGGGATTTTTGCGTGCGTTTTTCTAACGATCTCGGCTTTAGCAGAAATAAAATAAGCGATATTATCGATAATTTCGATAACGATAAAGCCGCTAAATTCAAAGCGGACTTGTCTGCGTATTTATCGTCCGCGAAATTTAAGAATTCTTTTCTCAGCCGAAGCGAAAGAGCGACGATTACCGACTTTTTTTCGTCATTGGGTAATACCGACGCCGACACGCAATTGTCTATTCTTAAAGGATTTGACGCTATTTTTCACGATTTGGCGTTGAAATATGATAAAAAAAAAAAAAAA
>CACZPH010000014.1 GCA_902783025.1 uncultured Eubacteriales bacterium
ATTATACTTGGCATACGAGTACGCGCCGCCCGCGTCGGGATAACGATTGATGAGTTTATGATAATTCATTCCTATCACAAACATTACGAGAGCGCCCAGAGTAAGACCTATCACGCTGCCCAAAGGTCCGGCAGTCGGAATAAAAGTCGTTCCCGGCATTACAAAAGCGCCCCAGCCTACGCTGCATCCGAAAGACAACGCCCATACGCTGAGCGGAGAAAGGTGCTTGCTCAATTCGTTTTCTTTAGTTGAATTATCGAGCGGGTTTTCCACGATTTACCTCGAATATTATTTTGTTATATTGTATCACATCGATATTTAAAAGTAAATCGTTTTACCGAAAAACGCCGATACGAAAAAACGGCTTCCGTTTCTAAACGAAAGCCGTTTTTTATTTCGTTTACTATTCGACGATGGCACCCGACAAGTCAATAAAACAAAAAAGAAACCCCCGCGGTCGCTCCGCGGGGATTTCCCGAAAATCAATTATTGTTCGTCCGAGCCGATAACTTCTTTGTCGTCCTTTTCTTTGTTGAGAAAAGAGAAAAGAAGAGCCGCGAGCGCCGCGCCGGCAAGAGGCGCTACGATAAATATCCACACCTGCGCGAGAGCGTCGGTAGTGCCGTTGTAGATAGCCGCCGAAACAGCCGTCGCTATCGAACGAGCGGGGTTTACCGAAGTTCCGGTAAGCGTGATGCCGATAAGATGAACGAGCGTAAGGGTAAGACCGATAACGATACCCGCTATTTTGCCGTTGCCCGCCTTGTCGTCGGTCACGTTGAGGATAACGTATACGAAAATGCAGGTAAGCACTACTTCGGTAAGAAGAGCCGCTACTACACCGCCGCCGGTAAGTCCGTTAAGACCGAAGCCGACCGCATAGTTGCACGCGTCGCCCGCAACGGGCACGTCAGCCATCTTGAAGAAGCCGAATACCGCTATCGCGCCCAGAAGCCCGCCGACGATCTGCGCTCCTACGTAAGCGAAAAATTCGGTAAGGCTCATCCTCTTGGTGAGCAGGCAGCCGAGCGAAACGGCCGGGTTGATATGACAGCCGGACACTCTGCCGATCGAGTACGCCATAGCGACAATCACAAGACCGAACGAAAGCGATGTCGCGACCAGATCTCCGCCCGTAGCGCCCGCTACGCCGCAAGCGACGAAAACGAGAACGAACGTGCCTATGCATTCAGCCAAAACCTTTTTGATAAGTTCCATTTTTTGCCTCCAAAAAATAAAGTTTGTATAGGTATTGCGCATTTGTAAAAATATTAAACCCGCGCAAAACCGATTTACACGCATATTTTAGCACTTTTGCGAGCATAAATCAATAAAATAGAGCGTTTATTATGCGGTTTTTTAGATTTTTTTGCCGTTATTTTACCAAAGAAAAACGGCGCTTACGATAAGCGCCGCTTGTCGGTTATTTCTTTTTCGCTTGTTTCATAAGAGCCGCGCCGGCGTTCCACGCCTGAGCGACTTTTTCGCCGCATACGTAATAGCCGCTCGAAAACTGATCGAAAATAAGCGCGTTAAGACGAGCGGGATCGATCTTGCCGTCGGTAACGACTTCTTCGTCAGCCTTGACGTTGACTATTTTGCCGACTATCGCGTACATATCGTCGGTATCGACTACGCTGCTCAGTTCGCATTCCATACATACCGGGAATTCGTCGATCACGGGCGCGTTGACAAACTCGCCGCGCTCCTGCTTACAACCCGATTTTGCAAATTTATCCGGCATTTTGTTGCCGGTCGCTATTCCGAAAAAGTCCGCCGCCTCCACGCTCTTTACGTCCGCGATCGAAACGGTAAAAGCCTTGGTCTTGAGAATGTTCTGCGTGGTCTTATGGTCTTCGTCGATAAACAACGCGATCTTATTCGTATCGCAGATCATTCCCCACGCGGCGTTCATTACGTTGGGAACGCCGTTTTCGTCGTAAGCCGCCACCATAAGCACGGGCATAGGATAAACGGCGGGTATAACTCCGAGATTCTTTTTCATTTTTTTGCTCCTTTTTTTATTTTATTTTTTATTTTATCGTATCATTTTGAAAGAAAAAAATCAATCACGACTTTGAAAAAACCGATTCAGCGCAAGATCTTTTCTATATCCGTAAGTTTTGCGTCAGGCAAAATAGTTTTTAAGTGCGTCATCGTCCTCTCGTACGCCTCGTCCGGGTCCGTCGAAGAAACGACGCGGGCAAATTCTTCGCCGAAAAAGCCTTCGGGAGTCGAATACTCCGCCACGCCCCAGCCGTAAGGCTTGCCGCTCTTGTCAATTTCGTAACTAAAGTCGCTGATAAGGGCAAAGCACGCGCTCTGGAGCGACGTGATTATCGGATCGAAGCCGCTTTTGCCGTTGCGGCCGTAGCCCGAATAGTATTTGAGATCTTTGGATATGACAGGCGAATACTCGCTGAGCGCCTCGAATACTTTGCGCTCCCTGTAGCTGACCAAACCTTCGCTCACGCGCTCGGCAAAAGTCATGCCGCCGCGACGAAAGCACGCGAAATCCGCGAAAAAGCGCCTGGATATAAACACGGCTTTTTTGTTAAAAAACTTGCCGTAAGCACAGCCGCTTTCGCGAATTACAGGGCCTTTCCATTCCCAAACGCCCTCTTCGCCATCGAACCACTTCTTGCGTTCGACGTGCTCTTCTATCGAAAAGCCTTCTATCTCGTTACGAAAATACGGCACGAAGCCGAATTCGTCTATCGCCTCGATAAGGTCGTCTTTGGTCTGAATGTAAAAGTCGAACGATCTCATATTTTCTCAAACAGTCTGAAGCGCTTTTCCTTTATCGCAAGGCGCGTTTTACCGCTGAATACTTCGCCGTCGATAACGTCGCGCCACTTGCCCTCGAAGTCGTAAGTAAAATCGCAGTCGTAGTGCGGGAAGAATCCTATTACTCCGCTGTCGGCGTGCACCGCGCAATACTCGGGAGCAAGGAATTTGACTCCCGCGTCTTCCATAAGGCGGCGCAAAAGAGGCGCTCTAAGTGTTAGATCGGCGGCGAGAATGCTTTTGCCTTCCCCTCTGTCTACCCTCGCGGTAAGCGGACAGCCATCCGGCGAATACTGCAATACTTCCTGGCCTTTTTCCGGGGCGATAGACAATAGCGGATAATCCTGCGGGATCTTGCGCGCTTCGTGCCAATAAATATGTCTGTACAAGTCGCGATGGCGCATTTTTACCTTGCCTTCTTCGGTATTGAAGCCGGTCACGGCCTTTTGGTTAGCCGGATTCGGCGCGGGATCGAGAAGCGCCGCCGCGTAATTCCACAACACGTGCGCGTCGGGACGAATGCGCGCGGATATTTTTCGCCACTTTTCGAGAGGCATCACAAACGCGTGGCAGAACACGATAAACTTGTATCTGCTAAGGTCTACCTCGAAAAGGTCGCTTACCCGCAAGTGATCCATAGGCGCGCCGCACAGCCGCAATTCGCGCTCGAGCCGCAGTCTGCAACCGCGCTGAATACCCGAAAGATACGTCGTGTGTCCGCAGCTTTCTTCGTCCTCGACAAACAGCACCTCGGCTACGCTTTCGCGCTTTATACCGGTTTGCTTTTCGTAAAACTCGGTTTGTTTGCGGAACATTTCGACCATACGCTCGTCGGTGTACCAGTCGTCGTTAAGTCCGCCGATATCCATCCACCAGAACCCTTGCTTGAATACGAGCGCGCGGCATATCTCGCGCCAGAAAACCGTTTCGGTATCGTCGGCGTTATCCGCTTTGCGGATAAGATCGGCGGCGTGATGCGAGCGGCAGTCGTTTTCTTCTATCCACAACTTTTTGAGCGAAAAGGACTGACCGGGCGCTTGAGACGAGCCCGGATCGCCCGCAAGGCAATAGTGATAACCCTTGGGCGACGAGTAAAAGTCCACATACGGCGTCGTCATAGCCCTTTCGGTCGCCAGATGTCCGGCGTATCCCACGGTTTCGTCCTGAAAATACCCGTAAAAGCACCCCGCGGCTTTGCCGGAAGTTTCCTTTACCGTCTTGCCGAACGCCTCTATTGCGTCAAAGCACGCCTTGGAGTGGAATTCGTTGCAGTCGACCTGGCGCTGATCGTCCATAAGCAGGACTTGGCGCAAGTTCTTGCCGCCCTCGCTCCACCTCTCCATGGGCGTGGGCATCGGTATATTTTCGCGCGTAAGAGAAGGCATATTCCACGCCTTACGCAGTTTTTCGAGCGAACCGTACTTGTTTACGGCCCAGTCGAAAAAGCGCTTTTTGTGGCTTATTCCGAAGTCGCCTTTGCGCGGGTCGCCCTGATTTCGCCAGTCGCCCCACCACATACATTCGCCGCAGTTGCCGAACGCGAACATATAGCCGATGATCTGCTCGGCGTACGGACCGCTTTCGAAGTGTTCGATAAGCGCCTTGAGCGCCTTACTCGCGTCCTCGACCCATTTCGTCGAAGAGAACGACTGGCGCGCTATACGCTGATCCGGATACGGCTTTTTGCCGTCGTCCCAGCCGTTTTGATCGTGATAAGACGTGCCGACCATAGCGCGTATCTCTTCCGCCGTAGTAGGTCCGCCGTAATATACGCACAGTTCCTCGGGGTTTTCTCTCTGCCACTCGAGCGGCGCGTCCACCCTAAGGCGCGGCACGCAAAACCTCTGAGGGTGACCGTCGAGCAATACTTCGAGGTGCTTGTCCACGTGCGTAAAATCGTACTTGTCTATACCTACCCACCATACCGGAAAGGGCACGGTGTTGATGGTCGAGCCTATGTAATCGAGTTTTTCTCTGCGGATAGAATATTCGTCGTAAGACTCGCCGTCCACAGAGCCCCACATACCCGTAGAAACGTAATAAAAGTTCCACGGCACGTGTTTCATAAGATCCAATATTTCGTCAAGTTTCATATTTTTACTCCATACGTATTGCGTAAAAAGTTATTTGCGAACGTTTTTGTACATAGGTCCGTACGCTTCGCACGCGCGGAAATCCTGTCCCTCTTTGTCCATACCGAAAGCGTTCCACGCCGTCGGTCTGTATATATCGTCTTCACCCACGTTGTGCATACATACCGGGATGCGGAGCATCGAACACATCGTGATCAGGTCCGCTCCGATATGGCCGAAAGAGATCGCCCCGTGATTAGCGCCCCAATTGTTCATCACGTCGTAAGCCGACTTAAACGCTCCTTTACCCGTTATGCGCGGGGTAAACCACGTGCAAGGCCAGGTATAATCCGTCCTTTTCCACAGTACGTCGGTCACGGAGTCGGGAAGATTTACCGTCCAGCCCTCCGCTATCTGCATTACCGGTCCTAAACCCTTGACGAGATTAAGTCTTATCATGGTAGCGGGCATTTCGGCGCGCGTTACGAACCTCGACGAAAACCCTCCGCCGCGGAAATATCCGAGATCGGCGTACGGCCAGGTCGTGGCGTTCATCATGGCGTCTATATCTTTTTCGGTCACTTCCCACCATCTCTTCATGGTCGGAGCGCCGTTTTCGTCGCGAAGTTCGCCGCAGGCGTCAACGCAGCACGCGCCGCTGTTGATAAGATGAATAAATCCGCCCGCCTCTTTCGCTTTGCCCTCTATCTCGTAGCCGGTAACGCGTTTTACCGCGCTTTCCGACCAGTAAGTGCGCACGTCGGCAAACATTTGCGCTCTGCCGGTGAGAAGTTTCATAAACAGCATACTTGCGGCGTTGAGCGTATCGTTTTCTGTGCCGAGAATATACGGCTCGCGCGCACCCGTCCAGTCGAAAGACGAGTTGAGTATACTCTCTGGAAAATCGCAGTTGGGATAAAAATCCGTCCACTGTCTTTGTCCCTGAAAGCCGCCGACGATGGCGTTGTGTCCTACCGCCTCTTCCTCTCTTCCCTCGGGAAGATTGGGGTTGCCGTTGAACAGATCCTTGATTATGCAAGCCATTTTGGCGGTAAATTCCCAGTCTTTTTCCTTTTGCTCGGCGCTCTTTTGGAGCGAAGGCGGGTTTTTGTCGAAGTCGGGGCGGCATTTTGCCTTGATCCAGCTAAGAGCCTTTTCGTATTCTTTTTTGTCGTAGATCTCGTCGCTGATACGGCGGATTATCTCCACTTCGTCCACGCTTTCTACGCGCATACCGAGGTATTCTTCGAAGAAATCGTGGTTGATTATCGAGCCGCCTATACCCATGGTAACCGAACCTATCTGCAAATACGATTTGCCGCGCATGGTAGCGACAGCCACAGCCGCGCGTGCAAAACGCAGTATCTTGTCTTTGACGTCGCCCGGGATCGAAGTATCGTCCGCGTCCTGCACCTCGCGACCGTAAATGCCGAACGCCGGAAGACCTTTTTGGTTGTGAGTGGCAAGTACCGAGGCAAGATAGACCGCGCCAGGCCGCTCCGTTCCGTTAAAGCCCCATACCGCCTTGATGGTCATGGGATCCATATCCATCGTTTCCGCGCCGTAGCACCAGCACGGAGTAACGGTCAGTGTGATGTCTACGCCCGCTTTCTTGAATTTATCCGCCGCCATCGCCGCTTCGGCAACCCTGCCTATCGTGGTATCGGCGATTATTACCTTTACCGGCTCGCCGTTTGAGTAAAAAACGTTTTCCTCAAGCAGTTTTTTTGCCGACAGAGCCATATTCATCGTCTGATCTTCCAGACTTTCTCTTACCTTGATCTTGCCGCGCCTTCCGTCGATGACCGGGCGAATTCCGATGACCGGATAGTCGCCGATAAGTCTTGATTTTGCCATCATAATCTCTCCGTTTTTCAGTTTTTGCCGCGTGGGCGGCCTATTGATAAAATTATACCATACGCACAGGCGAATAGCAAGCGCACGAGTAAAAATAATAAAAAATACGCCGCGCCGAAAAAGCCACTCGGCGGGAACGAAAACGCAAAATCGATCGGAGCGGAAAAATTTTGTAAACTACGGGTATTGACTTGCTAAAAAACCGAAAATGTGATACAATAAGTCCAAACTTATATGTTGCGACGTTTTTTAGTGCCTAAAAAGGGGAAAAGAGATGAAGAAAGTGTTTAAGTTAGGTCAGATAGGCATCGGACACAATCACGCTCAAGGACACATGGAAGCGTTCCGCCGTCATCCCGAACTGTTCGAGATAATCGGATATTCGGAAAGTAGCGAATA
This sequence comes from uncultured Eubacteriales bacterium, assembly GCA_902783025.1. Taxonomy (GTDB): domain Bacteria; phylum Bacillota; class Clostridia; order Christensenellales; family Pumilibacteraceae; genus RUG12826. Next base: position 7,116 of record CACZPH010000014.1, read on the forward strand.
TTGGCTCGGAAAACGCGGGGATTTGGCTTGCTACCGCGGTATCCCTCGAATGGACGAAGATACGCTGATACGCGAGTGCGACGCTTTGCTTATCGAGACCGAAGTTCCCGATCTTATGCGTGCCGCGCGCAAATGTATCGATATGAACAAGCATATTCATCTCGACAAACCCGCCGGCGAAGATCTCGACGAATACGCGGGGATACTTCGCGACGCGAAAAGCAAAGGCCTCGTAGTTCAGCTCGGATACCTGTATCGGACCAATCCCGCGGTAAAAAAGGTTTTTTCGATAGCCGAGAGCGGGGCTTTGGGTAAAATTATGTATATCGAGACCGCTATGTCCGCTCCCCGAAGCAAAGAATATCTCGAGTATCTGGAGACATTTAAGGGCGGCACGATGTATATTTTCGGCGGTCATCTCATCGATTTCGTACTGCGCCTTATGGGCGAGCCGAAGAAAATCGAACCTATCCTATTCCGTTCGGGAACGGACGGCTTTAACGGCGTCGACAACGCGACCGCGCTGTTTTACTACGACAAGGGCGTAAGCGTTATACGCACGTCCGCTATCGAAACGGGCGGGCACCGCAGGAGAGATCTTACGGTAGTCGGCGAAAAAGGCACCGTTTCCGTTTGTCCGTTTGAGCGTCCGTCGGTGCGCTGGATGTCCGTGCAAAACGGCAAAGAAAACTCGTACGACAAGGAAGCGGATCTCGCTACGCTCGACTTACCGACAAACTACGACAGATACGACGCTTACCCCGAAGAATTTCACGCGTTGCTTTGCGGCGGATCCGCCGGCGTGTACGATTGCGACTACGAACTGACTTTGCACAAACTGCTTCTTAAATCCTGCGGGATCATAGACTAGTCGGTGCGAAAGAAAAATATGTAACTCGCCGAAATTCTTAGCGACAATACGGTATTTCAAACGGAAAAGCCCATGAGATTTTTCGGAACGTGAAAAGGTTGCGTATCGGTCTGATAATCACTTTCATCGCCGATCGTATCTTTCCGCCTCTTCCACGAGTTTCTTAATTTCTGTAATCTCTTCGCTTTCCATTCATTTCTAAATAATATATGCCGCTTCGATCAATCCGTAATATGCGATATGGTCGTCTTTTTCGATACGGTAAAATTGCCTGAGTATAGTTTCGGGCAACGCGGAAACGTCCTGCTCCTGCCTATAAATGACGCGACACTCCAGAGTAAGCGGAATTTCTTTTATTGCAGGAACGGAAATAACCTCGGGTTCTACAAGCGTAAGACCCGCTTCCGTGATCTTATCCGTATCTCTTCCGCTTTTCGTCCCGCAGACAGCAAACGCCTTTTTGTCGTATCCGTTAAGCGGTACGTTTACGGTAAATTCGGGATTTTTGTCGAGCATTTCCCTCGTATATCTGTTATTCCGCACGTATGCGATAAACACGGGACACTCCCACACTCTGCCGACGTGTCCCCAACCGATAACCATAGAATTTACTTTTTCTCCGACCTTTGTCGTCAAGAGATGCCGAAACGTATTTTCTTACCGTCATATGAAGGCCGTATTTGTCGCGTTTTTCAGCTATTTCGGGCGCTTTAGCGGCGCAGCCGGCCACGGCGAAAGCGAAAAGCAACGCGAAAAATACAGATATCGATTTCCTCATTCTTCTATACTCCTTTCGTTAAGATTATCCAAAACGCGCTTTAATCCTTCGAGCAGCCGCGTATCGACGCTTGAGAAAACTTTTTTTATCTCGTACAGTCCGCCGAGCAGTTTTTCGGCATAAACCGCGCCTTGCGAGGTAAGACGCAGATTGAGTTCGCGTTTTTCGCCCTTGATCCGCTGTTTTGCTCATAAGAACGCTTACGCTCCGTCTTTTCTGCGCATAAGAGCGATTACGTTGACTTTCCGCGCAATAATCGCTATAATAAGAGTATGGGAATTTTCGTTAGCGAATACAAGAAAAAAATGATATGCCGCTACGACAAGGACGGGATCATTCCGTATCTTTGCGCGGCGGACTTTAGCGGGCTCAACGTACGCGAAGGGAGTTTTGCGAGCAAAAGAGGCGAAAAAGTCGCGTATTTCGAATACTTTTACAAAGACGACGAAAACGCGAAAACGGTGCTGTTTTGCCCCGGACTCGGACCGGGACACACGGCGTATATGCGCGAGATAGAATATTTTTGCGCGCGGGGCTTTAAGGTTTTTACGCTCGACTATATCGGCTGCGACCGCTCGGACGGCGAAAATATGATCTCGATCAACGAGCCGACAAAAGCGACGCTCGAACTCGTGCGATACCTGGGCATCGAAGACTTCGTCGTCGTAGGACATTCGCTCGGCGGCTACACCGCGCTAAACCTTATACGCATACTGCCCTTTGTCAAAAAGGCGGTTGTTATATCGGGATTTTTGTCGGATAAGACTATGATTGCCGAATCCGTGAAATTTTTACCCGCGGTAAAGAGTATAGAGCGCTACGAACGAAAAACGAATCCGGATCTTTTCGCGCCCGACAACTCCGCGTATTTGCGAAAAACTCAAGACAAAATATTTTTCGTCGCCTCGACGGACGATACTATGGTAAATTTCCGATCGTCGACCGGTTATGCTCAAACGCTCGGTAATCCCAACCTGTCTTTCGTGATAGAGCGCGGCAAAAAGCACAACCCCAACTACTCCGCCGCCGCCGTAAAATACATGAACGACGTTTTCGCCGAGTACAATTCTCTCGTAAAAAGCGGAAAACTTACCGACTACGAAAGCAAAAAGGCGTACTTTGCCGACAAATCGGCGCTAAAAATGACCGAGCAGGACGACTCGGTCATGGGCAAAATAATCGATTTTATCAAGGAATAGGACTTTTAGGACAAAACGCACCGCCACGGTGCGCTTTTTTCCGCCGCTTCGGCAAAAAAATCCGCCAAGGCTTGATTGCCTTAGCGGACAAAAGACTTTGTTATTTTTTGAGATTGTCGTCCAACGTCTTTTCTTTTTCTTTGCCGAAGGAAAGAATATCGTTGTTGAGTTCGGGCTCTTCTTCGTCAAGATTGACTTCCATGCGTTCGCCGTCTTCCTCGAGAGGCGGAACGAGGTCGTCGTCATCGTCGAGAGACGGCACGATGTCGTCGTCGAGTTCTTTCTCCTTCTCTTTGTTGCCTTTTTCGGCGGAAAGATCTTCTTCGTCGATATTCACGCTGATATTCTCGACCGACATTCCGTCCTTGACGTTAGCCTGCCGTTCGGCCGCCTTTTCGGCTTGCGCATTACGGACTTGCTCTCTTTCTTCGCGGGTAGGCTTCTTTTCTTTCTGCGTAAGTTCTTCTTGCTCCATATAGGACTTGAGGAAAAACGCGCGCTTTTTGTCGTTTATTTCCCGCGTGTACTTCGCGTAAGCCTCGTTTGTGTTTACGAACTTTTCTTCCCGGATCAGTTTACTCTGGAATTCGGTCCTGCTCATAGGCTTATCTGCCTCAAAAAGCGGAACGTTTTTGTCAAAAGGTCCTTTGTCAAGCTGTTCGGTGCGCCGCTCCACGTACTCTTTGGGCACTCTGCCCTCCGCGTACGCGTCCAAAAGCGCCTCTTTGCGCTCGGAAATAAGCGCGCTTCTACGAGCGAAAAGTTCGTCCGCTTTGCGCGAATCCGCGGCGCTCATAACGCCCTGCTTCCTGAGAGTCTCCACTTCCTTGTCTATTTGTCTTATCTCATTGTTGAGTCGCTCGTCGGCGGTAAGCACGGGCTTTGCGGCGCGCTGTTGCGCTTTTTGCGCGGACTTCATGTAGTCTACGAATCCGCGTATAACGTGAGGATTGGACGGACCGTCGCTGAAGTCGATTTTCTTGGGATCGTGCTTGTATGCGCCTCTTGCGACGGCATCGGTAAGCTTCTTTTCGATATACTTGTTGGCGTTGGTCGCCATTTCCTTGATCTGCTTGTAGGCTTCGCCGACTTGCTTGTCTTTGGGTAGCGCTATGGCGTATTTGCTCGCCGCCATGGAGAACGCGTCGACAAGGGCGTCAGAAGTGAGCCTGGTTTTGCCAAAGTTGGCTTGCATATCGTCAAACGCCTTGACCATTTCGCCGTTCATTCTTTCGACGAATTCTTCGGGCGTTTCGGTGTTGTCGATGAGGTATTGCGCCTCGTCGAAGTATTTTACCTCTCCTACGCGCTTGGTACCGTCGAAATCGAATACCGGCACTCGCAGCAGATCGGCGTTTTCCTGCGGCTCCTTGACGAGAAGGAATCTGTCGAGACTGTTTATCGATGCGTCGTAAACGTCCTGACGTTCGTTTATTTCGTCGAGAAGGAACGCGGTCGACATGGTATATCCGTATTCGGCAAGAGCGTTGTTCTTGGCCATCTCCGGATCGTTTTCGAGTTTCGCCATCGTTTCGATGGTACGGCTAAGCAATGACGCCGTGGCCATATCGATAATCGCGTGCTTTTCCTTCGCAACCTCGGTTATGGCGTCCGCGCCCGACTTGCCCGCAAGCGCCTTGTTGAGGTTTAGCCCGTCAACGAATTCTTGCGCCTTTTTGGTAACGACGCCTTTGGGCGCGTTTACAAACTCTTCGGGAGATACGCCCAATTGCTTTATAAGACGATAGGTCAGAAACAAACCGTTGAGAGTCGAAACGCCCGGAACGTCGTCGCGGAATTCCGGCGGAATACGGTCGTTTCTGAATAGATCGAGGTTGCCCGGGTAGAATACCTGGTCGCCCGCCGCGAGGAAAGAAGAATGGATCATGTCCAACAGTTCTTTCGTATGGGCGTGTTCCGAAACCATTTTCTCGGCGGCGTCGACCGCTTTGAGTTTGTCTACAGGATCCGTGCTGTTGATAGCCTTTTCGAACTCGATACGCGCGTTGTCGTACTTGCGCAAAGCGTATACCTTTACCTGCTCTTCGCCACCGAACTCCTCTTTGTCGTAGCCGAATTCGTCCATCTTGCGGAATACGTCGAGTATCGCTTGCTTGGTCTCCGGCTTGTACTTTATCTCTTTCTCTTGCAACGCGTCGAATTCCTTTAGTCCGTCCTCGTCAAGCTGGTAGAGGCGGGCTTTGAATTCGTTTTCGCTTGTGGTGCTGTAATCTATTTCCTTTTTGTGCCATGCGGAAAGACGACGGGCGTTTCTCTGCAAATCGCTGTCAACGCGGATACCCTCTTGCTCCGCTTGCTCGCTCGCCATGCGCGAACGGGTATAGTTCATACCGTAATCTTGTTCCTCGCGGCCGGATTTCTGACCGTCGCGGATCGAATAATACTCCGAGTCGATATCCGAAAGATAATCTCTCGCCGTATCGAGAGTCTTTTCGATCTCGGCCTTGTCTTCCGGGGTAAGATCCTTACCGTGGAAAGAGGTCATATTCTCGGTCAGGTTTTTTACCGCGCGCACTTCGCCGATAAAACGTTGTATCTTAACGGATTCGAAATCCTTCTCGGTCGCGACGGCAATCGAATCGGCGCGATGGGTAACCTCGCTGACGTCTTTTTCGCTGAGACCTTCGACTACGGTTTTCCACAATTCGTTATTTTTGTCCGAAACGTGTCCGTAGTAAGATACGTAGCTAAAGGGATTGAGCTTCGGATCCGCCTTGTCCTTTGCGCTAAGAAGCGGCTCCGCGATCGATTTGACTTCCGTAAGAGTCATCTTGGATACGTCGTTCTTGATCGAATCGCCGAGTTTCTTAGCGTCCGCGCTGCCGTTTTGCAGCATCTTGACGTATAGATTTTTGATTTCTTTTTCGGTAAAATTCTTCGATCTTTGATCGAGTTGGTCGTAAACTTTTTGTTTCCCCTCGTCTGAAAGCTTATTATAAGCCATTTCGAACAAAGAATTCATCCTTCTTCGGTTTATTTCGGCTTTTTCGATTTGTTCGCGCTTTTCTACCCAGTTTTTACCCTCGGGTTCGGCTACTCTTGCCTCTTCCATGGCGATGAGTTTATCGGCTAGGTTATCCTTGTTGACCTCTTCGCCTTTTTGAAACAATCTTCCGGTGTATTCGGCGGGAATCTCCTCTTCCGGCGCCGGCACGCTCTGCGCGGCGGGCTTTTCCTGCGCTTGGATCTCGCTGCCGTCGGACATGCCGAATTCCTTCGCGTAAAAGCGAGTGGCAAATCTTTCCGCCTCGTCGACGATAGGCGCTTCCTGACGGGCAACGTACATTTCGTACAGCGCGTCGCGATCCGCCTCGTCGTAGTCGTCGAGATTATTGTCAGGGTTGCCCGCCAAAGAGTTGATATACTCCTCTTTGGACATAAGAACGGGGCCGGCAAAAGGCGTGGGGAATTTGTCGAATTCGCCGCGCATAATCAAACTCGACAATACGTTTTTGAACGACTCGGGAAGACGACGTTGATCCACCGCGTCGGCAAGCGTCGACAAATATTCGGCGCTCTTTTCCCGTATTTCGGCAAACTTAAAAGCCTCGCAAGACTGACGAAACGCACACATGGCCGCCTTAGTGAGTTGGTTTCATAAAAGCCTTCTTGATCTTTGTAAATATACTTTGCTTAGACAGTTCTTCTTCAACCATGGCCTTGTATTTTTTATATACAAAATGCGGAATTGCCGAACCCGCAATAAAGGAATACGTTGGACATAGTTTAGGCGCTCTTGGAAACGCTTACACCGATTTATCCGACGAATATCTTTTGCGCGAAGCGGAAAAATTTGTATATTAAAAAAACTGCCCCAATTTTTGCCCCAAAATCAAGAATAAAACCTAAAACATCTACATATTTTTCATACAAATATACAAAAAAATAGGCATTTATGCACTAATTTCTTGCATAAATGCCTATTTTGGGTTGAGGCGACGGCACTTGAAGCACATTCAACCTATTCTACACCCTTTATTATCAAAGGATTTCAAAATATACTGCCCCAATTTTGCCCCATAATCATTTTTATTTTTAGCCCGAAGTTTGTCTTGTTAATCACAATAATTTCTCCAATGGTATGCCTTCGCTTCTTCAAAGCCGATAATAAATGTCCAAAAAGGCTTATTTATTTTCCTTACTTTGTTTAATAGCAGCTTGGACAACACTTCACTACGAAAGGAGTTTGGCTTGTCATCTTATCATATAACAATATTTTCTCATCTTTATTCAAAAAACTATGACTGAACATTTGGGAAACTTTTTCAAATTGTAGGAACTCAAAAAAACATTTTTTTGCAAATTGTAGGAACTTTTATGTTTTTTTCGTAAAGTCGTTTCATTTTTCTCCTTGCGGGTTACTTCTCTTTCAAAGAAACAGCCAATTTCCCCTATGTCTCCCATTATAGCACAAAATAACCTCAGTTTTAAGGTTATTTTGCA
>CACZPH010000015.1 GCA_902783025.1 uncultured Eubacteriales bacterium
GACGGTGTGGTATAATGGAAACAACAAAATTACGGAGAATAATTATGGACAGTCTCGAACCTAAAAAACTCGCTATTTTCAGGATATGGCAGATACTCAAGGAAGAATCCGACGCAAACCATCCGCTCATGCAGGAGGATATCCGCCAAAAGCTTATTGACAAATACGGCGTGGACGTCAAGCGCAAGGCGATCGGCAACAGTATTTCGCTTCTTAAGGAAGCGGGCGTGGAGATCGAATCGGTGCGCGGCGGAAGTTATCTTGCCGTTAGGGATTTCGAGGACGCGGAACTGCATATGCTTATCGACGGCGTTCTCAGCAGTCGCTATATAGCCGCAAACCATTCCGAAGACCTCATCAAGCGTATAGCGGGACTGTCCAACAAGTATTTCAAGGCGGGCACGAAAAACGTTTATTCGGTAAACGACTGGGGCAAGACCGACAATCAGGAACTGTTCTACAATATAGACGTAATTGACCGCGCCATCGAAAAAGGCGTTCAGGTCAAGTACGATTACAACAAGTACGGCGCGGACAAAAAACTCCACAAGACCTCAACGCAGGAAATAACGCCGTACCGTATGATTCTGCACAATCAGCGCTATTATCTTATGGGTTACAGCGAATATTGGTCCAACGTTGTGTTTCACAGACTCGACCACGTCACTAATATTTCGATACAAAACAAGCCCGCTTATCCGCTTAGCAAGATCCCCGGCTACGAAAACGGCATCAATTACAAAGAACTCGCCACCGGTAAGCCGTATATGTTTTCCGACAAGTCCGAAAACGTAGTGTTCAACGCCGAGGCGTGGATGGTTGACTCGATAATCGACTGGTTCGGCAGGGACGTAAAAATCGTAAAGCTAAGCGACGATACCGTTCAGGTGCAGGTCAAGGCAAGCCCCACCGCGATAGAATACTGGGCGGAGCAGTACGTGCGTTTCGTCGAAGTGATACATCCCAAGAGCCTTCGCGAAAAGATAAAATCCGACCTTCTCGCCGGCTTGAAAAAATACGAAGAATAAAGTAAAAACAAAAATCTATCGCCCGTTGTTTTCCCCGCGCCGAAACCGGCGCGGGGTTTTTATATGCTTCTTTCGTACTTGTCGCGGTAGGCTTTTGGAGAGATGCCGTACTTCAGGCGGAAGCGGTGCGAAAAGTAAGTCTGTGAGTCGAAGCCCGTCAGGGCGGCTATTTCGCCGACGCTTTTGCCGGTCGTAATCAATAGGTATCTCGCGGCGCGTAGTCTTACGCCGAGCAGGTATTGCATGGGCGATACTTCGTACAGTTTCTTAAACGCCGCGGAAAAGTAATTCGGGTGCATATTGGCAAGGTGAGCGAGCGAAGACAGAGTGATCTTGCGGGCGTAATTCTTTTCCATAAGCGCGGCGGCGGCGAACAAACCGTCGGCTTTTGCGGAAGAGTTGGCGGTCGAGCGATTGAGTTGCGTATCGCGTTTTACGAGCGCGGCGATACGGTAGAGCGCGGACATAGCGGAGAAGTAGTCTTCGTCTTCGTTTTCTATCTTTGACAATGCGTCAAGCGCCTCGACGTAGGCGCTCGGATCGGACACGGAAAGAATGTGCGGACACGAGTCGAAAAAGTCTTTGAGCCTGCCCGAAAGGTTTACGTGCGCGTATCTGCACGCAAAGTGAAGTTTCGAGTATCTTTCGTCGCCGGGGCGGGCTATTACGAGAGTGTTTTTGCGATAGCGGATCTTCTCGCCGTTTATCACGCAGTAAAAGTAGTCGCTTTCAAACAATTCTATTTCGTAGGCGGTCACTTTCCGCTTTGCCGAAAAAGCCGTGCGCCTTAAGTTTGTCGAATCGAATAATCCCGCAATAAGATCGGATATTTCTTTCATTTTTTCTCTCCGTTTTCATTATAGGGCCCGCGCGCCCGAAAAGTCAACTCAAAAAGCGGAAAAACCTTAAAATAATTAAAAAACTTCTTATAATAATTATTGAAAACGTGTAAATAATTTAATATACTTGTTTTACAATGAAGCAAAACGCAAAAGGAGAAAAAAATGAAAGTTACCGACGTAAGGACTTTTGTCGTGGACTGCTATCGCACCAACTGGGTTTTCGTAAAGGTGTATACGGACGAGGGGATCACGGGTGTGGGCGAAGGCACCCTCGAATACAAGGAAAAGGCGCTTTGCGGCGCCGTCGAGCATATACGCGATTATCTTATCGGCAAGGATCCGCGCGCTATCGAAAAGCATTATCACGCTATTTACCGCGACGCGTACTGGCGTGGAGGCGCGGTGCTGATGAGCGCGCTCTCGGCGATTGAAACGGCGCTGTGGGACATACTCGGCAAGTCGCTCGGCGTGCCGGTGTATCAGCTCCTCGGCGGCAAAGTAAACGACGATTGCCGTATTTACGTAAACGGCTGGTTCGCGGGGGCGAAAGAGCCGGAAGAGTTTGCCGAAAAAGCGCTGAAAGTCAAAGAAAAGGGCGTTACGGCGCTCAAATGGGATCCCTTCGGCAAAAGTTATTTGCAAATCGACAACAAATCGCTCGACAAGGCGCTCAGGTGCGTGGCGGCGGTAAGAGAAGCCGTGGGCAACGAAACGGATATCCTTATCGAAGGACATGGAAGGTTCGACGTGCCGACGGGTATCAGGATAGCGCGCGAATTGGAGCAGTTCAAACCCATGTGGTTCGAAGAGCCTGTGCCGCCGGACAATATCGAAGCGCTCAAGGCTGTACGCGACAAGTCGCCTGTGGCTATTTCGGCGGGAGAACGGCTGTATACGCGTTACGGCTTTAACGCGCTGTTCGCCGCGCGCGCCGCCGACTATATCCAACCCGACGTGTCCCACGCGGGCGGTATAGGGGAACTGAAAAAGATAGCCGCGACAGCCGAGGCAAACTATATTTCTTTCGCGCCGCACAATCCGAGCGGCCCGGTAGCCAACGCGGCGACGTTGCAGCTCGCCGCCTGCTGTCCGAACTTTTGTATTCTGGAGATAATGCTCACCGACGTGGACTACCGCAAGTTCGTTACGGACGAGAATTTAGTCTACGAAAACGGGCGCATAAAGATAGGCGACAAGCCGGGACTCGGCATTGAGCTCAACGAGGAAGAATGCGCCCGCCATCCGTACGTCAGACACGACTTAAGGCACTATACCGGCAAGCTTACCGATATTCGCCCGCCTAAGACGGAATTTTACTTTTAGGCGATACGTATGCGGCAAAAATAACGAAATCAACGGAAAGGAGAATAAAAAATGGATTTAGCAAAGCCCATCGGTAAAATCAAAACCATTAAGTCAACCGAAACGGATTTTATGAAATTCGGCATAGGACTCGAAAAACTCGATCGGAACGTTTTCGATCCGTCCAAGACTTACGACAAACTTCACGCTCTCGGCGTAAAACGCGTCCGGATTCAGTCGGGTTGGATGCGCACCGAGAAGAAAGAGGGCGTGTTCGATTTTGCCTGGCTCGACGAGATTGTGGACAACCTGCTTTCGCGCGGCATGAAGCCGTGGATGTGCCTGTGTTACGGCAACCCGCTCTACACCGAATCTGCGCGCGTGTATTACGGCGGCGTAGGCTGTCCGCCTGTCAAAACCGAGACGGAGCGTAAGGCGTGGGCGCGTTATTGCGAAGCGCTCGCCGAACATTACAAGGGCAGGGTGGACGAGTTCGAAGTGTGGAACGAGCCGGACGGAAAACATTGCTGGAAAGAAGGCGTCAACGGCAAACAGTACGGCGAATTCGTCATAAATTCCGCTCGCGCCGTCAGGAAAGTCAATCCCGAAGCGCAAATTTTCGCGGGATCGTGCTGTGCGCGCGAGAACTTAAGTTGGTTCGAGGCTATGCTTAAGACCGGCGCGTGGAAGTATATCGACGCTATCACGTACCACGACTATTGCGAGACGGAGACGCGTTGCGAAGAAACCTCGCGTGCGTACAGACTTATCGCGCACAAGTACAACCCTGATATCAAAATGATAATGGGCGAAACGGGTTCGCCGAGCGTACCGTACGCCAACGGCGCTTTATGCCGTAATAATTGGAGCGAGAGCAAGCAAGCCAAACTTCTGCTTCGTCGTATGATTACCGAAATGAAAAACGGGCTTGAATTCATTTCGTGGTTTACGACGGTCGACATGGTCGAAGCGCTTCACGGTACTAACGACGACAAGGCGTCGAATATCGATTACGGATATTTCGGCGTGCTGAGAGCAACGTTCGACGAAAACGGCTTTTCTACCGGCGAGTACGAGCGTAAGCCGTCGTATTACGCGCTCCGAAATTTCTGCGCGGCGTTCGACAAAGCCGAGTGCAAAGAACTGCCGATAATCTTCGGGTGGAAGCACTGGACGGACAAATCTCATTCGATCTCCGAAGAATATGCGTCGCTCTCGTGCGCGTCGTTTACCAAGCCAAACGGCTCGTGCGCTTTCGCGTACTGGAAGCCTGTGGATATCCTTACTTCGACTTTCGAAGGCTTCGCTACCGTCATCGCAGACGTAAAGCACGACAAAATGCGCCTTGTCGACCTGCTTGACGGTACGGTTTACGACGTGTCGGCGTACGTTACCGAAGACAGCGAAGGCGTGGTAAGGCTCAACGACCTGCCGGTAAAGGAATACCCGCTGTTGCTTACTTTCGGCGACTTCCTTGAGGAGACCCGATTATGATAAGAGCGGTTTTTGTTACCGGAGCTTGCGTTAATACCGGCGTCGCGATAGTCGAAAAATTCGCCGAAGAAGGGTGCAACGTCGTTTTCAGCGGCAGAAACGCCGACAAAGTCGCCGAGGCGAAGCAAAGATACGAAAAGAAATTCCCTTCCGTCAAAATTTTCGGTTATGCGCTCTCGTCGCTTACCGGCAGCGGCGAAGTGGACGAAAAGAGCCTTGACGAAATGTTTGCCGATCTTGACGAAAATGGGATTTTTATCGATACGCTCGTGCTCAACGCCGCGGATCAGGGACTCAATATGAAGATATTCGAAAATCCTTTGAGCGATTTTACCCGCGTAGTCGGCGCCAACGTTTTTTGGAATTACGCTATTTGCGAGCGCGCGGCGTTACGCATGAAGCAAAACGGCGGCGGCAGTATAACTTTTATCAATTCCAACACCGCTTATCGCGCTATTCCCGACCGCATAGCGTACGAGACGAGCAAGGGCGCTCAACTCGGCATGATGCGCGGACTCGCACTCGATCTCGGCAAATACGGAATACGCGTCAACGCCGTGCTTCCCGGCATGATAATCACGGACAGATGGGAGAAGAATCCGGATTTTTACAAGTCCGTTCCTTCGCGCTATACTCCGCTCGGAAGCGTGGCGACCGGCAGAGACGTAGCGGACGCGGTCTGGTATTTCGCCGCCCACGCCGCCAATACCACGGGCGCGGAACTGGTCGTCGACGGCGGCAATACCATTCAACTCTATCCGATAATCCCGAAAGAATAACTAAAAAGCCGTGCGAACTATCGCGCGGCTTTTCGGATAAAAACAAAAGGACAAAAAGAATCAAAAAAACGGGATACGTATCCCGTTTTTTGTGTTTTTTCGCGCATAAGCGCGGGGTGGAAGAGAATAAAGATCGCGTTCAGTTTTTGAGAAGATCGCGCAGGCGGTCGATATTGTTTGCGAGCGAGTCGTCTTTGGAAAACACGCTCGACGTCCCCGCGACGAAGATATCCGCGCCCGCCTTTGATAGGAGCGGAGCGCTAGAAAAGCTTACGTTGCCGTCGACTTCGATAGGCTTATCGGTGAGCGCTCTGCACGCTCTTATCTTGTCGAAGGTGGAGGGAAAGAGTTTTTGTCCCGCAAAGCCGGGATTTACCGCCATGATAAGCACGCCGTCGATCCTGTCAAGGTACGGCGCGAGCGACTCCAAAGGGGTGGAGGGGTTGAGCGCGACGAAACACGACGCGCCTTTGCTTTTTACGCAGTCGACAAAGCCGTCGAGGTTGCCGCTCTCTACGTGGGCGCTGACGATATCGCCCTTGCCGAAGTCGAAGTACGCAGCGACTTTTTGCGGATCGGTCACCATAAGATGAATATCGACGGGTATGCGCGAGTATGCGCGAACGCTGCGCGTAAAGTCCGTGCCGAGCGTTACGTTGGGCACGAAAGCGCCGTCCATAACGTCGATATGAAGGTAATCGACGCGTTTTTTTTCGAAGACGTCGAGTGCGGGCGCTACGGAAAGCAGGTCGCAGCACATAAGCGACGGAGCGATTTTTTTGGTAAAGTTTTTCATGGCATAATTATATAGCGCGCTCGGATTTTTGTCAAGCGCGGGCTGAAAAGGCGGCAAAAGTTTTTGCGGCGGTCTTTTGCTTGCTAAAAAATCGATTATGTAGTATAATGGTAGCGAAATCAACGAAACGGAGTAAAAAATGCTGCAAGTATCCAACGTAAGCGTGCAATTCGGAAGCAAAAAGCTCTTCGAAGACGTTAATCTCAAGTTTACCAACGGCAATTGCTACGGCGTGATCGGCGCTAACGGCGCGGGCAAGTCGACTTTTTTGCGCGTGCTGTCGGGCGATCTCGAGCCCAACAAGGGCGAAGTTTTCTTAGGCAAAAACGAGCGTATGTCCGTGCTTATGCAAAACCAAAACGCTTTTGACTCGGAGCCGGTTATCCGTACCGTAATGATGGGGCACAAGCGCCTCGTGGAGATCATGGACGAAAAAGACGCTCTGTACGCCAAGCCGGATTTTACCGACGAAGACGGCGTTAAGGCGGGCGAACTCGAGACCGAATTTGCCGAGCTTAACGGCTGGGAAGCCGAGGCGGAAGCGGAAAAATTACTGTCCGCGCTCGATATTCCAGAGAGCGATTTTTACCGCAATATGGGCGAACTCGACGGCAAAAAGAAAGTCAAAATTCTGCTTGCGCAGGCGCTTTTCGGCAATCCCGACGTGCTTCTTCTCGACGAGCCGACCAACAACCTCGACCTCAAGACGATCAAGTGGCTCGAAGACTATTTGCTCGACTTCGAGAATACGATCATAGTCGTTTCGCACAACAGATATTTCCTCAACCGCGTTTGCACGCATATTTGCGACGTTGATTACGGCAAGATCACGATATATTTCGGCAACTACGATTTCTGGTATCAGTCGAGCCAGCTCGTAGCGCGACAGATGAAGGATCAGAACAAAAAAGCCGAACAGCGCGCCAAGGAATTGCAGGACTTTATCGCGCGTTTTGCCGCCAACCAGGCCAAGTCCAGACAGGCGACGTCGCGCAGAAAGGAACTCGAGCGGCTGACCATCAACGATATCAAGCCGTCGTCGCGCAAGTATCCGTTTATCGAATTCAAGTTCGATCGGCAGATAGGTAACGATATTCTCACGGTGGACTCGCTGACCAAGAAGGGATATTTCGAAAACGTAAGCTTTATTCTCGGCAAGACCGACAAAATAGGCGTGGTGGCGCGCAACAGCAAAATCACTACGATGCTTTACGATATACTTTCGGGAAAGGAACAAGCCGATTCGGGAAGCTTTAAGTGGGGCATAACGATAAACCCGACGTATCTTCCGCAAAACAACGCCGAATTTTTTGAAAACAACACCGAAACGCTCGTGCAGTGGCTGGACAAGTATTCGTACGATCACTACGAAGAGTTCGTGCGCGGCTGGCTGGGCAGAATGCTGTTTTCGGGCGACGAAGCGCTCAAGCAGGCGCGCGTTATTTCGGGCGGCGAAAGAGTCAGGTGTATGCTTGCGCGAATGATGCTTCTCGGCGGTAATTTCCTTATGCTCGACGAGCCTACAAACCATCTCGACCTCGAGAGCATCACGTCGCTCAACAACGGACTTACGGCATTTAAGGGCAACCTGCTTCTTACGTCTCACGACCAGGAACTTATGAATACCGTTTGCAACCGCATTATCGAGATAGACGGGACAAAGACCTTTGATAAACTCGTAACGTACGACGAATACTTGGAGCTTACCGACAGCAGATTGTTCTGACAAAACGGCCGACGGATTTGCGGCGAAAACTTTTTTGAAAAAAATCTGTAAATGCCGCAAATTCGTTTGCTTTTTCGGTTTTATTCGTATATAATAATATAGCGGTTTTGGATCGCCTTGCGGTTTTGCCGCACTCTTTGCGAATGTGGCGAAATTGGCAGACGCGCCAGATTCAGGTTCTGGTGGAAGCGATTCCATGCAGGTTCAAGTCCTGTCATTCGCACCATATCGGGGTATAGCGCAGTTGGTAGCGCGCTTGTCTGGGGGGCAAGAGGTCATGAGTTCAAGTCTCGTTACTCCGACCAAATAAAAATCTCACCTTTTCGGGTGAGATTTTTATTTGGCGGAGCGGAGCGCTGTGTTTTGACTGACGAAGACTCGGTTTTGCGGTAGGACTTTACTTGGATTTTTTTATATATTGCAACGGAGAAAGCCCGACGTATTTTTTGAACTGGCGGGAGAAGAAATATTCGTCGCTATATCCGCACATCAGAGCGATTTCACCGATTTTCATACGTCCGACGAGCAGAAGGTCGCAAGCATAATCGATCTTTTTCCCGATCACAAACGCCTTTGGCGGCACGCCGAAACGCCGGACGAACAGCCTTTTTACATACGAATAGCTTATTCCGCATAGACTTTCTAAGAGCGCGGAACTGATTTGTTCGTCCAAAAAGTGTTCTTCGATATAGCTGACAGCCGGGGCGATTTTGTCGATTTTCCCGCCATTAACGCCGTTGTTCTCGTTTATAATGGCGATAATTTCATACAGGATCGCCATACATTTTGCGAGATACCCGCAGCCTTTTGCGTTCCATAGCGAAAAAAGTTTTTTAAAGAGCGGACCTAACCTTTTGTCGTCGTGCTTTACGGCAAAAGGAGCGTTTGCAACAGTACGGTTGGAAGTAAAGAAAACATCGATACACTCGCCGCTTTGCTTTCTTTCCACTTTGTAGCGCGAATATTTGCCCGCCGGCATAAACCTTACGCAGTTTTCGGAGATATCCATTTCGCAGTCGCCTAAATATACTTTCGATTCGCCCGATAAGTGAAAAATCAGTTCGTTATACTTTAGGTCCGATCCGAAGACGGTGCACTTTTCTTTGAACTCGTCTTTTTTGACCGATATAACGCTTTTTATTTCCGTTACGTAAAAATTGTTCATACTCAAAGTATACTTTTCTTTAGTGTTGTTGTCAAATATTTTGTGTCAAAAAGTGCAAAAAAACTTTTTTGCCCATTTACTTTCCGTCGGGCGGGTTATATACTGAAAACATCGATACAAGAAAAAAGGAGCGGAAAAATGACGGATAGGATCCGGAAGTTGGTGGAACTGACGAAAGCGGGAAATATGTACAACTACCCGCGCGACGTGGAATTCGACAGAGAAGATTTGTTTTTGTTAAGACAGGATAGGGAAAGCAAGCGGCTTTGCGAGTTTATTCTCGCCCAAGAGCCCGTGATTACCGAGTATCAGACGATGACCGGGTTTTTCAACTGTTCGTCCGTGGTCGTCGGCGACGCGTTCCGCCGCATGGGACACGAACATTTCGAAAAACTGCTCAAAGATTTTTATCTCAAGCCGATAGATAATCTCTCGACGTTCGAGTGGCAGCACGCTACCGCCGATTACGATAAGGTTTTACGCGTAGGGATAAAAGGTATAGTAGCCGAGATCGACGCCGCGCTCGACAAGTTTGTCGATGACGAACAAATCGAGTTTCTGAAAGCGTTGAAGCGCGTTGCCGAAACCTTGATAATGTGGGCGCGCAAGTGTTCGCAAAGAGCGTCGGAGGCGGCGTCAAAAACGGAAAATCCCGAATACAAGCGAAATCTTATCGAGCTTTCCGAGTCTTTAAAACGCGTACCCGAAAACCCACCCGCCACCTTTTACGAAGCGGTTTTGACGATTTACATATGTTTTTCCGCCGATCCCGATAGCGTGGGGATGCTCGACAGGTACCTTTCGCCGTTTTATTTCAAGGATTTGTCCGCGGGTGCGATCACCCGGGAAAATGCGATCGAATACTTGCAGGAATTATTCCTTATGCTTCAATCCTGCACCGACAAAAACAGTAAGAATTTTACGCGCGGCGGAGAATCGCATTTTTGCATACGAGGGTATTTGCCCGACGGCGAAGACGGATTTAACGATCTGTCAAGACTTATCGTCGAAAGCCTTATCGAATTGCCGACATATATTCCGCAGATAACTGTGCGTTGGACGAGTAAAACCTCGCGGGAAACGTTTCGTTTTTGCATGGATTGCGAGCGAAAAGACACCTTTGGCAGAATAGCGTTCCAAAACGACGAAAAACGTCTCAAATGTTTTACCGGGATCTGCGGTTTTCCGTTTGAAAAAGCGGTCGGATACACTACCGTCGGTTGTAATGAGCCGGCTTTTGTCGGCGCGGTCACAGGCAGTAACAGCAAAATAAACTTTCTCAAGAGTGTCGAAACGCTGTTTTTTAAGATGTCGGACGAAGTTATCTCTGCCGGGTCTTTCGACGAGTTTTACGCGCTCTTTACCAACGTAATGTCAGCCGATATGGATAGAGCGTGCGCGTACGACGATAAATTCAATATCGAAAGATCGAAAGATATAAACTACCTTTCGTCGCTGCTTTTTCAAGGTTGCGTCGAAAAAGCTCGCTCGCTTACGCAAGGTTCGGCGGATTATGTGATCGCGTCGCCTATGCTTTTGGGTATTACCAACGTTATTGACAGTCTTATCGTGGTCAAGCAGTTTGTGTACGATGAGAAAAGCGTTCCGATGCGGACGCTTGTCAGCGCGCTGCAAAGCGATTGGCAAGGCTACGAAGATCTGAGGCGCACGATACTTCGCAGAGGCGATTTTTTCGGCAACGATACCGATCTTTCAAACTCGGTAGCGCAGAGAGTGTACCGTAGCCTGTACGAGTATTATAAGGATAAAAAGAACATTTTCGGCTATCATTTTCTCGTCGGGGATTTGCTCGGATACAACGAGCATCACAAGTGGTTCGGTTCTAAAACGAAAGCCACTCCCGACGGACGTGCGGCGGGCGATATTATTAAATTCGGCTTAGGTCAGAGCGAAGGCAGGGACAGGCATGGGCTGACGGCGTACTTGAACTCGGTAGCCAAAGTCGATCCTTTCGCCATAGCGTGCGGCTCTACCGTCACCAACGTGTCTCTTGATGAAAAACTTATAACCGACGACGAAAACTTTGAGAAAACCGTAAATATATTCGAGACGTATTTTCGGCTCGGCGGCGTACATTTTCAGCTCACGTACGTCAAGAAGGAAGATCTTATCAAAGCGCGCGTCACACCCGAACAATACGGTAATTTAAGAGTAAGAGTGTCGGGGTTTTCGGACTATTTCGTCAATTTGCCGCCCGATATTCAGGAAGACGTTATTCGCCGTACCGAACATGTAGAGTAAGCCGATGAAAGCCTTGATTTTCGATATACAGCGCGGCTCGTACGTTGACGGGCCCGGGATCAGGACGACCGTCTTCTTTAAGGGGTGCAATCTCAGGTGTAAGTGGTGCCACAATCCCGAAAGTCGCAGTACGTCCGCGCAAATACTGTTTTACAAAGACAAATGTATTTCGTGCGGAAAATGCGCTCAGGTTTGCCCGCACGGACTTAAAAAGTGTACCCTGTGCGGGAAATGCGAAACTTTTTGCCCGACCTCGGCGCGGAAATTGTGCGGCGTGCTTTATACTCCGGATGAGATAGTCAGCGAAATTCTGAAAGATAAGCCCTATTACGGTAATAGCGGCGGCGTGACTTTTTCGGGCGGGGAATGTATGTTGAATGTCGGTTTTCTCGAAGAATGCCTGCGGCTATGTAAGAGCTCCGGAGTAAACATCGCGGTAGATACGGCGGGCAACGTAAAATGGGCGAGTTTTGAGAGAGTATTACCACTGACGGATTTGTTTTTATACGATGTAAAGTGCGTATCGCCGGACCTTCATGTTTTGGGCACGGGAGCGGACAATCGCCTTATTCTCGATAATCTCGCGAAGTTGTCGCGCTCGGGAGCGAAAATCATAGTTCGCGTTCCGTTGATACCGGGATTTAACGACGACGAGCGGGAGTTCGTCAAGATAGCCGATTTACTTAGTGGGCTGAATATCGTCAAAGTCGAAGTTTTGCCGTATCACTCAATGGGCGAACACAAATGGGCGGCGGCGGGTTTGAGCCCAACGCGCTACCGCGTTCCGTCCGCTTCCGAAATCGAAAAATTCCGTGGTTTTTTCGCAAAATAACGATCTCACCTTTTCGAGTGAGATTTTTATTTTTTTCGAGAGAAAGGGAAGGTGTAACCTTTTGGACTTGACAAGGGGCTGAGCGGGGCTTTATAATGAAGAAAAAGGACAAAGGAGCGGGCGATGAAAAAGGAAATCGAAGAAGAAATATTGAGTTATATGCGTAGCGTCGGTGCGGATAAGTTCCGCAAAGAAGGCGAGTGGAACGGCTACGAAGTTTACGGACCGGACTGCGACGAGCATCTTATTATAGGACCGTTTGCCGTACTGGTCAAGGGCGACGAAGTGCGCGAAATGGAAACGGACGAGTTTTACGAGTGGAACAGACGAGATCCTTTCTATGAGTTTTTGAAAGAGGACTCCGCCGTCGCACCCGCCCGCCGCGGCAAAAAAACTGCCGTTCCAAAGGACAGATTAGTCGCCGTAACGCTGAAGAAAGACGTTTTCCGCTTAAGACCCGAGTCGTACACGGTAGCGCGTTATATTACCGATCCCACCAGCGGCGAAGAAGTTTTGCCCGAAGCGGTGCGCGCTCTCGAAAAAGGCAAGAAAGGCGCGGATACCCGTAGGCGTCTGGCTGTGCTGGAGGGGGATACGTGGGAGGAATTTGCGACCGTGATCATCGATAAACTTCGCGTAGGCGAATGGAAACGCGAGTACGTCGACAAAACCGCTCTCGACGGCACGCAGTGGAGCGTGGAATTCGAAACGTCGCCCTTAAGTCCCCGTCCGTCCGCCATTAACGGCAGCAACGCTTACCCGCCGCGCTACAAGGATTTTGAGAAACTAATGAAGGACGTATGCGACTACTTCGGCGAAAGCGAGAAAGACTGAATGGACAAGTACGAAATATTTGCCGTAGAGTGGGCGCAGGCAAAGCAATGCGTGAAGCGTAAGCACAGGCTTAAAGACAAAGATCCCTGTTTTGCCCGACAAGAAGTGAAGTGTCAGACAAAGTATTTGAGGAGATGTTTAAGTAATGGAAAGAGAGTTGACGGAGAGAGATAAAAGGGATCTTATGTATGCGGAAAGTATGGGAGAAGACGGTAAATATATTGCTCAATATATCAGGAAATACGGTTCTAAAGCGTTGCCGATTTGGGTTCAGGGAAATCTAAACGATAAGTGCAAGTGGGCGTTGGAAAATAACAGGAAATGCCCGCGTGCCGCCGACGAAGTAAACTTAACGGGAGATATGATATTATAAAGTCAACCGAAGAAGAGCCTCACGGAGCGATCCGCGGGGCTTGATTTTTTGTCGTCGCACTAAAAATCACCAAAAGTTTTTATCCGTTTGACTATAATAAAAATATATTGTATAATATTACCGTTATTTGTTTTTTCGCTTTAGCGGCGGAAAGGAGTAAACAATGAAGATCGTTATTGCCGGTTGCGGCAAGATAGGAAAAACGATAATAGCCAGCCTTGTCAAGGAAAAACACGAAGTAATTGCGCTCGACAGCGATCCGGCGGTCGTACAGCAGGTCGTAAATACCTTTGACGTGATAGGTATTTGCGGAAACGCTACCGATATGACCAAACTCGTCGAGGCGGGAGTCGGCAAAGCCGAACTCTTTATCGCGGCGACCGGCTCGGACGAACTCAATATGCTCGGCTGTTTTGCGGCGAAGCGTCTGGGCGCGCAGCACACCGCGGCGCGTATAAGAGACGAGGAAAACAACGACGAGGGCTTGGAATTTATGAAAACCCAGCTCGATCTGTCGTTTTCGCTCAATCCCGAACAACTCGCGGCGCGCGCTATTTACGATATAATCAAACTCCCCTCGGCCACCAAAGTCGAAACTTTCAGCAGTAAGCGTATCGAGATGATCGAGATAGTGCTCAAGCCCGACTCCCCGCTCGAGGGCAAGACGCTTGCGCAAATAAGAAAAGCCGCGAAGTCGCGTTTCCTTATCTGCGTGGTGGCGCGCAACAGCAAAGTTTACATTCCCAAAGGTAATTTCGAACTTAAAAGCGGCGACAGAGTAGGTCTTATCGCTTCGGAGAGCGACACGCACAAAGTCTTGAGCTTTTTGGGCGAAACGCCGAAGCCGATCAAGAACGTTATGGTGCTCGGCGCGGGCATAACCTCGTACTATCTCGCGCAATTATTGCTTGCCAGCCATATCGACGTCAAGCTTATCGAGAAGCAAAAAGAGCGTTGCGTGGAAGTTTGTCAGACACTCAAGGGCGGCACTGTAATACGCGGCGACGGCATGAGCCAGGACCTTTTGCTCGAAGAGGGGATACAGAATACCGACGCGTTTGTGGCGCTGTCGGGCAAGGACGAAGAAAACATACTCATATCTTTTTACGCAATGTCGCAAAAAGTCCCCAAAGTGATCTCCAAGGTCAACCGCGACGAACTCTCGTCGATAGCCGAAGGGTTGGGACTCGACTGCATAATAACGCCGCGCAAAATAGTCGCCGACGTAGTAGTCCGCTATGCGCGCGCCCTTCAGAAGTCCATCGGAAGTCAGGTAGAAACGCTGTATTCGCTGTTCGGCGGCGAAGCGGAGGCGCTCGAATTCAAGGTGCTCCAGTCGTTTGCGTACTCGTCGATACCGCTTAAGGACCTGAAATTCAAGGATAACATAATAATCGCGGGTATTATCCGCGGAAACAACGCGATAATTCCTTCCGGCGACGATACGATAGAGCCGGGCGATAATATCATAGTTATCGCCGCGGGCACTAACGTTTACGATCTTTCGGACATAATAGCCGCGAGGTAAACATGAATTACGGAATGGTTTTCAATACCACCGGAAAAGTGGTAAAAATCGAGGCGATCATGCTCGCCGTTCCCGCTATCGTCGCGCTCATATTCGCCGAATGGTGGTATGCGGCGGCGTTTGCGATATCCGCGGCGATCGCTCTTGCGGTCGGATTCGCTCTCACGCTTTTAAGACCGCGCAATCAGTTGATTTTCGCGAAGGAAGGACTGGTTACCGTTGCGCTCGCGTGGATTTTCGTGTCGCTTATCGGCGCGTTGCCGTTCGTTATCGGCGGGGTAATTCCGTCGTACGTGGACGCGCTGTTCGAGACGGTCAGCGGCTTTACCACGACCGGAGCGACCATAATCAACGATGTCGAAAAGATAGGCAAAAGCATGCAGTTCTGGCGCGCGCTCACGCACTTTGTGGGCGGAATGGGCGTGCTCGTTTTCGTAATGGCGGTAACGAGCAAGGCGACCGACAGATCGATGCATATTCTTCGCGCCGAAATGCCCGGACCTATCGTCGACAAACTCGTTCCCCGCGCTAAGGACACGGCGCTCATACTGTATCTTATTTATATCGGTCTTACCCTGCTTCTCGCTATATTGCTGCTTTTCGGCGGTATGGATCTTTTCGAGAGTTTAGTGCACGCGTTCGCGACGGCCGGCACGGGCGGATTCGGTATCAAAAACGACTCTTTGGCAAGCTATTCGCATTACGTTCAGTGGGTCATCGCGATTTTCATGATACTTTACGGCGTAAACTTCAACGTATTCTATCTTATCATTTTGCGCAGAATAGGCGCGGCAATGAAGAGCGAAGAATTCTGGATCTATATCCTTACCGTTATAGCGTCGATAGCGATCGTTTGCGTAAGTCTTGTTTCGGTGCTCAACGTCGCTTTCCCCGACGCTTTGCGCGACGCGACTTTCCAGGTGGCGGCGTTTATGTCGACGACCGGCTTTACCACGGCGAATTACAACGCGTGGCCGGACATCGCTAAAGCCGTGCTTCTTATTCTTATGTTTATAGGCGGCTGCGCGGGTTCGACCGCCGGCGGATTCAAAATCACCCGTCTTATTATTCTTGTCAAAAAACTCGGCAACGACCTCAAGCAAACGCTTCATCCCCGTACCGCTTCGATAGTCAAATTCGAAGGTAAACGCGTGGACGAAAGCACGCTCGAAGGCGTTTCGGGCTATCTCGTAATATATCTTATTATACTTGTCGCGACTTTCGGACTGCTCTCGCTCGATCCTTCGGGATTCGGGTTTGAGGCTAATTTTACGGCGTCCGTGTCGTGCTTTAACAACATAGGCCCGTTTTTCTCGACTTCCGGAATGGGAACGTTTGCGGATTTTTCGGTATTTTCCAAGATAGTGCTGACGCTTTCGATGCTGCTGGGCAGACTTGAGATATATCCGATGCTTCTCACTCTTACGCCGAGGACGTGGATCAAAAAATAATACGAAATGGAGCAAGCGGACCGAAAAACATATCTGTGCATCGACCTCAAGAGTTTTTTCGCTTCGGTCGAAAGCGTGGCAAGGGGGCTCGATCCTTTTACCACCGATCTCGTCGTTGCCGATCCCGCGCGCGGCAAGGGCGCGATTTGTCTTGCCGTCACGCCGTCGCTCAAGGCAAAAGGCGTGCGAAACAGGTGCAGGTTGTTTGAGATCCCGGACAGTATCGAGTATATCGTAGCTTTGCCGCGAATGAAAAAGTATATGGAAGTTTCCACGCGGATTTATTCGCTGTATCTGCACTACGTATGCCCCGAAGATATACACGTTTACTCTATCGACGAGTGCTTTATCGATGCCACGCAGTATCTCAAAATGTACCGCAAAACGCCGCGCGAGTTCGCAAAAATGCTTATGGACGCGGTAATGCGCGCCACGGGTATCCGCTCGACGGCGGGAATAGGCACGAATCTGTTCTTAGCCAAAGTCGCGCTCGACGTAACGGCAAAACACGCTTCGGACTTTATCGGTGAACTGGACGAAGAGAGCTTTAAGCAAACGATGTGGCACCACCGCCCGATCACGGACATTTGGAACGTGGGCAGAGGTATTGCCAAGCGGCTCGAAAAAATGGCTATTTACGATCTTTACGGCGTAGCGCACGCCGACGAAGACTATCTTTACGATGTTTTCGGCGTAAACGCGGAATTCCTTATAGACCACGCGTGGGGCAGGGAGCCTTGCACGATAGCGGATATCCACGCATACAAGAGTAAGAGCGCGTCGATATCCAACGGTCAGATACTTTTCGAAGACTATAACTTCGACGACGCGCTGATAATATTGCAGGAAATGGTCGATATGTTGGTGCTCGAACTCGTCGAAAAACACCTCGTTTGCGATTCTATCTCGCTCTATATCGGCTACAGCGACGACGATATCAAGCCTACCGGCGGAACTCATAAGATAGGCGTATATACGTCCTCGCGCGCAAAGATAATGAAATATTTTATCGACTATTACAATAAGACGACTTCGCGCGTTCACCCTATTCGCCGTCTTAATATCGGACTAAACGGGCTCGAGCCGGATACGTATGCGACGGTGGACTTTTTTACCGACAAGAAGAAGGAAAAGAAAGAAAAAGACCTTCAGTCCGCCATACTCAGAATAAAGGACAAGTACGGCAAAAACGCCATTATGCCCGCCATAAGTTACGAAGACAAGGCGACGGGCAGACAGCGTAACGGTATGATAGGAGGACACGCGAGCGGTGAAGAGAGTTAAGGCAAGCAACTTAGAGCGCGCAAGGCA
>CACZPH010000016.1 GCA_902783025.1 uncultured Eubacteriales bacterium
GAAAAGGTTTATTTGGATTTTGAAACCGGACAGGAAAATACGATCGTATGGGCGGGAGAATTCTTCGGAACAAAGACTCGCTGGGAGTCGCGTCACTATATTGATTAATTCGCCGCCGGTTTTATCTATTATACCAAATTCACAAAAACCAAACCATAAAGACACCCCGTTCCGGTTTTCGGAGCGGGGAGTTTTATTTGTGGGATTTGCGGTAAGAGAGCGGAGTGGAGCCGGAGCGTTTGCGGAAGAAACGGAAAAAATATTCGTAGTCCTCAAAGCCCGCTATTTCCGCAATTTCGCCGACGCTTTTTGTCGTCGTGGTAAGTAGCGAGGCGGCGAGCGAAAAGCGCTTTCGGGCGACGTATTCGTTTACGGTCGTGCCGGTCGCGGCGCGGAAAATACGGCTTAGGTGCGTGTGCGAAACGCACGTTTGTCGGCAAAGCGATTCCACCGAAAAGTCCGGGCGCGTGAAATTGTAATCGATATACGCCTTTATCTCGTCGATTTTATCGCGCGCCGGCTGCGCTTTCGCCGTATGATCGAGAAGCGAGTCGAGAATAAAAAACAGCGCGCTCATTGCCGCGGAGTACGAAACGTCGCCGCCTTCTTCGCGCTTTTGCCACAGCCGAGTCAGCATACCTTTTACGCTCTCGGGACTTTGGCAGACTTTGAGCGGAGCGGAGACGGTAATGCCGCACTTTTTAGCCGCGGCGGGCAAATACTCGCCTTTTACGCAAAAATACACGTACTCCCACGGGTCGTTTTCGTCGGGGTAGTACATAAACTCGTCTTCGTCGCCGAGGATAAAAACGCAGTTTTCGCCCACGTCGCGCTCTACGTCGTTTACAAAGAGTTTGCCTTTGCCGCGCAGCACGAAATGCAGGGTAAAAAAGTCCTGTTTCCTGAAGTACTTGAGCGATTCGCTCGGACTTACCCTGTGATAGCCCAGTACTTCTATCTGCGGATCGGATTTTTCGCGAAGATAATATATCGAATCGCGAGGCGCGCTGAAAAAGTTTTTCATACCGTCATTATACTTTTTTTGTACGTCGCAGTCAAGCAAATGGTTAAAAAGTCCAGTTTTGTTGTACGAAAAGTCATTGCTTTTTCTTTTCGCGCGGTTGTATAATGTAGACAAACGCAAGGAGAAAACAAAACCATGAAAAAACTGAAAATCGGAATAGTAGGGCTCGGCTGTCGCGGCAGAGGGCTTACGAGTACTCTTTTGTCGGTGGACGAGTGCGAGATAACGGCGGTTTGCGATATCCGCCCGGAGCGCGTGGAGGACGAGATAAACAATATCTTTGACGCTACCGGCAGGAAAGTCGCCGGCTACACCGATTACAAAGAACTTATTTCGTCCGCCGACGTCGAGGCGGTCGTCGACTGTCCCGGATGGGAAGCGCACGTCGAAGTCGCTATATACGCGCTTCGCCACGGCAAACCCGTGGGCATGGAAGTAGGCGGCGCGTACGACGTCGAGGACTGCTACGACCTGGTAAGGGCGCAGGAAGAGAGCGGCACGCCGTTTATGTTTTTGGAAAACTGCTGTTTCGACAAGTTCGAACTTCTCTCCACGTCGCTCGTGCGTAGTGGCAAGCTCGGCGAGATAGTTCATCTTCACGGCGCGTACAGCCACGACCTTCGCGACGAGATACTCGGCGGCGCGGTAAGAGGGCATTACCGCCTTCAGAATTACATTCACCGCAACTGCGAAAACTACCCCACGCACGAAGTCGGACCTATCGCGAAAATTCTCAACATAAACCGCGGCAACAGGTTCGTTTCGCTCGTTTCGGTTGCCAGCAAGGCGCGCGGACTCGAAGCCTACGCCGCCACGCCCCAAAACCCCGATCCGTCTCTTGCGGGCGCGAGATTTAACCAAGGCGACGTTGTTACGACGGTCATTACTTGCGCCG
The DNA here is from genome assembly GCA_902783025.1 of uncultured Eubacteriales bacterium. Taxonomy (GTDB): domain Bacteria; phylum Bacillota; class Clostridia; order Christensenellales; family Pumilibacteraceae; genus RUG12826. The sequence goes on from CACZPH010000016.1 coordinate 1,920, forward strand.
GCGGCGAAACGGTTACGCTCACGCTCGACACGACTTTGCCCAAGTATTATTCGCGCGAGTTTACCGTGCGCGGCACCAAGGGACTTGCCGTAATGGAGAGTAATATGGTAATGATAGAAGGCGATCAGCCCATGCACGAGTTCTTCGAGCCGAGCAAAACGATCCGCAAGTATATCGACAACGCCGAAGAATACTCCGAGTATTTGCCTTCTTTTTGGCGTTCGATAACCGAAGAGGAGCGAAAACTCGGCCACGGCGGCATGGATTACTTTATGCTTCGTGAGTTTTGCCGCTGTATTCTCTCATCAAGCGAGCCGCCTATCGACGTGTACGACGGCGCTACGTGGATGGCGATAACCGCCCTTTCCGAACGCTCGATAGCCCAGGGCGGCGCGCCGCAGGCGTTCCCCGATTTTACGCGCGGAAAATGGCACCTCCGCCCGCCCCGCGACGTAGTGGAACTGCCGGTGAAATAAAAGACAAAAAAACCCGAAGTCAGATCTTCGGGTTTTTCAGTAGTTTTTTCTTCCTATAAGAGAATCGATGTCTTCGTCGAAGTAATCGGCGATCTTGCACAGGTTTTCCAGCGTGATCTCGCGCTGACAGAGCAGGTATCTCGACAGCGTTTGCTGCGGGATCCCTATTTTTTTAGAAAACTCGTTTACCGACGTATCTCCGATAAGCGTTCTCAAATTTTCGGCAAAAGCCTTTTTGTAGTCTTTTTCCATACCATTATATAACACCAAAAGGCGTAAAATAATTGACATTACACCAAAAGGCGTGATAAAATTATGAAAAAATATAAACACGGGAGATAAAAATGTATTGTAAGTATTGCGGTAAAGAAATTGACGACAACGCGTATTCGTGCATTTATTGCAGAAGAGCAACCGATCGCGGGTTGCGATATGCCGCTCAGACTTCTGCGCCTCAGACTTCTTCGGTCGGCAATTCAAAGACGGCGATCGGCATAATATTGGAACTGTTTTTAGGGATTCTCGGACTTATTATCGGATTATTGCTATATAAGGACGGCACGACCGAGAGAAGCACGTTTCTCAAAGGCTGGCTGATCGGGCTCGCCGTTTCGATAGTTTTGGGATTGATAATTTACGGGATATACATGGCGGTTTTGGTAAATATGGCAACTTCCGCATACTGAAATATTAAAACAAATTACTTTTGTTTTTACGGTAAAAAAAGCCGTTCGGAGTTTTCCGAACGGCTTTTCGTTTTGTTTTCTTATATTATTA
>CACZPH010000017.1 GCA_902783025.1 uncultured Eubacteriales bacterium
GGGCGGTCTCGAAAATATGCGTCAATATACGGATCTTGCTTGCGTCGCAACGATTGCGGACCTTATGCCGCTTACAGACGAAAACCGCTTGATAGTTCAGCTCGGACTGAAAAGAATACGACAAGGGAAAAATATCGGTCTTAAAGCGCTTTTTGAGGCGCTGTCGATCGAAACTCCGACGTCTTCCGAGATCGCTTATAAGATCGCGCCCCGCATCAATGCCGCAGGACGAATGGGGGACGCTTACAGAGCCTTCAGGATACTGACGTCGAAAGATATCAAGGAAGTACGCGATATCATCGACGAAATAAACGCCGACAACACACGAAGAAAAGATCTGTGCGACGAAATGTACGGCGAAGCCGTCGAGGATCTTGCCGAAGAAGATTTTACGGCAAAAGCGATAGTTCTCAGCCACCCGTCTTGGGAAAAGGGCATTACGGGAATAGTCGCCGCACGACTTACCGGCGACTTCAACAGACCGACGTTTATTATGGTTGGATCCGGAGAAGACGTATATAAGGGTACTTGCAGGAGTATAAACGGAATCAATATTCACGAATTGCTTACCGAATGCAAGGACGATCTTGTGGAATACGGCGGACATAGCCAGGCGGCGGGATTTTCGATTAAGAAAGATAAGATACCGGCTTTTAAGGAAAAGGTATTTAAATATCTTGCAAAATACGAAGAATCATTGTTTTTACCGACCGTTTCGTACGATCTCGAACTGAAAAGCGGCGAAATAAACAACGATCTTGTGGAAGCCTTCGAGTTGATGGAGCCGATCGGCAACGGCAATCCGCGCCCGCTTGTTCTTATCAAAGAAAACAATTTAAGAATATCTCCTTGCAAAAACGCTAATCATATTTCCATAGTAACCGACTCGGGTTTGCAGATTTTCGCATTTAATTTTGCCAAGCAGTCGTATCAGTTGATCGGCGGCGGAGTTAAAAACCTGGTTATTGAATTGCAGCAAAGTTTGTATGGCGGCAAAGCTCCGAAGGGCATCCTGAAGGCGTGTCAGCCTACCGAACTTTATGTCAACGATGAGTACGCGTCGGCGTACAAATATGAGGCTCTCAGGTACGTAAAGGAAAATAAAGCGGAGTATTTGCCTATTGACGAAAAAAAGATGAAGGAGCTTGCTTCGACTCTTTACGGTACGGTATTTATAGCGGACGACTATAAAACATATTATGATTTCATAACTAAATATAACGTAAGGTTTAATGAGTATATGTTTTCCGCGGAGAAAAACAACTATACTAAAGTGATAGTCGCTCCCGAACTTGAAGATAAAACTTTGACGCTTTCTTTGTACGATAACGTAGTGTTGCTTAACGTCCCGATGGCCTTGGGACTTATCGGAATGATAAAAAACAAAGCTAAGCACGCAAATATTTACGTGTGCGGAGAGCGGGAAAAACCGGACGGGATACAACTGAACAAGGAAATTTGTATTAAGTATTACGAAGCAATAAAAAGAGTAAATTTAAGAGAATTTTCAAGTATTTTTGCAATTTTTAAACATATTCGAAGTACTATGCCTGACATTACATATATGCAATTCACTGTTTGTTTAAGTGTTTTTGCCGAACTCGGGATCGTTAAGGTTTCTTATTCGCCCGCAATGATCACAATTGTGAAAGGAAAGTCCGTAAGACTTGAAGATTCGACGATTTTTACAAAACTCGGCGGTAGCGCGTCGGTTTAATGAAAATCGAAAACGGAGTTGTTATGGCCGAAAAAATCGATTACAATTCAATAGACTTTGTCACGGTCAAGAAAGAGGCGTTTTTGAAAAAGTGCGCCCCTGTCTTTGACGAGCAACATTTAGAAAGAATCTCGGGCGCTCTCGATTACGCTTGCGAAAAGCATAAAAACCAAAAAAGAGATTCCGGCGAGCCGTATATCGTTCATCCCATCGCGGTTGCCGAGATCCTTATCGATTACGGACTGGACTGGAGCACTATTTGCGCGGCGCTTTTGCATGACTGTATCGAAGATACGGACGCTACGGAAGAAGACGTCAGAGAAAAGTTCGGCGACGAAATAACCGAGCTTGTTTTGGGCGTTACGAAACTCGACAAACTTTCTTTTAAGTCCAAAGAAGAGGAGCAAGCCGAAAATTTCAGGCGGATGTTTTTCGCAATGGCGAAAGATATACGCGTAATTATCATTAAACTTGCCGACAGGCTTCATAATATGTTGACGATCGCGAGCATCAGCCGCGAAAGACAACTCAATATGGCTAACGAAACGCTCGAGATCTTCGCGCCGCTTGCAAGCAGACTCGGACTCAGTTATCTGAAGTGCGAACTCGAAGACTTATGTCTTAAGGTGCTTAAGCCGGAAGTGTACGACGAACTTGCCCGCGAAATTTCGCTTAAGCGAGAGGAGCGTAAAGCGCTCGTGGATCAGATATGCAACCGACTTAAACAAATGCTTGTGGAACTCGGCGTAAAAGGCGAAATCAGCGGCAGACCGAAGCATTTTTACAGTATTTACAAAAAAATGGTGTCGCAAAACAAGACTTTCGATCAAATATACGACCTTACCGCCGTAAGAGTTATTGTCGAAAACGTCAAGGACTGCTATGAAGTTTTGGGTATGATCCACACCGAGTGGAAGCCGATGCCGGGAAGATTCAAGGATTATATCGCGGTACCTAAGCCTAATAATTATCAGTCTCTTCATACGACCGTCATGACGACTTTCGGTATGCCTTTCGAGATACAGATCCGTACTTACGAAATGCACAAAATAGCCGAGTACGGTATAGCGGCGCACTGGAAATATAAGGAAAACCGCAAAGGTAAGGACGGTAATGCGTTCGACGAGAAATTACAATGGTTACGCGGCGTTATGGACGTTCAGAGCGACGCGACGGCGACGCCTCAGGAGTTTTACGAGTCCTTAAAGCTCGATCTTTATAGCGGACAAGTCTTTGTGTTTACTCCCAAAGGCGACGTTATCACGCTTCCCGAAGGCTCGACGCCGCTGGATTTTGCGTATTACGTGCATACGGAAGTGGGCCATAGGTGCGTGGGCGCGAA
>CACZPH010000018.1 GCA_902783025.1 uncultured Eubacteriales bacterium
CCTGCATAGTGTCGTATTTCAAAAGATGAGCGAGCATCTTGGGGCTGGTAAGATCGTTGATTGCAACGACTTCGTAACCCTCGGCAACGAACATCTGTCTGAAAGCAAGACGTCCGATTCTGCCGAATCCGTTGATTGCGACTTTAACTACTTTCTTAGCCATATTGAATATGTCCTCCAAAAAAATATTTGCTGAATCGTAATAAAAACCGACTTTTTGTAAAAAGCCGAAATTCTTACCTTTAATATAATAAACTAATTTGTCAAATTTATCAAGTAAATTTAAGGTGTTTTTCGATTTTTTTAGTCTTTATAATTTAAAAATTATTATTTTTGCCGCAAATTTCGACGCGAAAAATATTTTTTCGGATAATATGGTGAAAAAGTTGGATTTTTTCGGATAATATGGTATAATTATATTCCATATAAACGGAGGAATCTATGAAGATCGAAGATAATTCGGCTCTCAATCAGTTGATACTTCTCTACGTATTCGACGAAATGGACGTTCCCCTGACTCAGAACACCGTGACCGTAATGTGTACGAGCCTCAACACATGGCTTGCCTATATGGATTGCATCGTTACGATCGAGGCGCTCAAACAGTCGGGGTTTATTATCGAATCCGCAAATACGAAAGACGCTTACTACTCCATTACCGCGGACGGCAGGACGTGCCTTAACAATTTTTATACCAGAATACCCGCGACTTTGCGCAACGAGATCTCCGAGTATATCCGCGAAAACCGTATGTCATACAGGCGCAAACAGGAATATCACCATACTTATAAGAAAAATTCAGACGGCACTTACACCGTTACGCTTACGATAAACGACCCCGTGCAAACCACTCTCGAAATCAAACTTACCGTTTCGAGCCGCACGGTCGCGAAACAAATCCATAATAATTGGGAGAAAAAAGCCGCGCAGATATATATGACTCTGCACGACGAGCTTACGGATTAAAAAACCGACGATCAGATCAGACCGTCGGTTTTTTATTATAATTCGTTAAGATTTTTGAGTAATTGATCTTTTTGCTCGGTATACTTGACGATTTTTTCTTTTTCCGCTTCTATCAGCGCAGCCGGGGCTTTGGCGACGAAACCCGGATTAGCGAGTTTCCCTTTCGCTCTGGCTATTTCGTTGTCGCAAGCCTCTATTTCTTTGTTGAGTCTTTCGCGTTCTTTATCAAAATCGATAAGATCGCCCATCGGAATATATATTTGCGCAATGCGGGTGACCTGCGTCGCTACTTTACCTTCCGGCTTAGCGGGAAGAAGTTCGCTGCCGCCGGCAAGTTTCAGAATATAATCCGAAGCTTCATTGACGAGTTTTTCATAGCCGTCGTTGGCGATAACGCAAATCTGAGTGCGCTTCGATTGCGGAACGTTCATTTGCCAGCGCATATTGCGTACGCCGCGAATCGCGTCCATAACGAGTTCGGCGTCCGCCGCAGCCTTGTAGTAATTACTACGGCTTGCCTGAGGATAGGTCGAAATCATTATATCTTCCGCGTCTTTGTTGGGCAGTTCGTCGTAAATTTTCTCCGTAATAAAAGGAATAAACGGATGAAGCATTTTGAGCGTTTCGCGTAGCACGTATAACAAAACGTTTACCGTGCCGTTGCGTTGAGCGTCGTCCGCGCTGTAAAGCATAGGCTTTGACATTTCGATATACCAGTCGCAGAATTTGCCCCACATAAAGTCGTACAGCTCCGCCGCCGCCAATCCTACGTCGTATTTGTCCATAAACGTCGTAACTTTCTTGATCGTCGAATTGAGCGACGTAAGGATCCATTTGTCGGCAAGCGTGAGTTTTACGTCCTTAAGAGGAATAAGCGCGACGTTTTCGCTGTTCATAAGAACGAACTTGCTCGCGTTCCATATCTTGTTCATAAAGTTGGAATAGCCCTCGAGCTTCTCGACGCTGTATCTTATGTCGCTACCCGCCGCTATACCGTTTACGAGCGAAAATCTCAACGAATCCGCGCCGAATTTGTCGATAACTTCGAGCGGGTCGATACCGTTGCCGAGAGATTTGCTCATCTTTCTGCCTTGCGCGTCGCGGACTATGCCGTGAATAAGCACGTCTGAAAACGGCTTTTTCCCCATATGCTCTATTCCGGAGAATATCATTCTCGAAACCCAGAAAGTTATGATATCATAACCTGTCGCAAGCACGTCGGTAGGATAGAAATAATCGAGATCGGGCGTTTTATCCGGCCAGCCGAGCGTCGAAAACGGCCAAAGCGCGGACGAAAACCACGTGTCGAGCACGTCTTCGTCCTGTCTTACGGGCTTGCCGCATTTAGGGCATACTTTCAAGTCGGTACGGCTAACGAATTTTTCGCCGCAATCGTCGCAGTAGAACACCGGTATACGATGTCCCCACCAAAGCTGACGGCTTATGCACCAGTCGCGGATGTTCTCCATCCAGTGAAGATACGTCTTTTCAAAGCGCTTGGGGATAAACCTGATATCTTTGGACTTGACCGCTTCGATAGCCGGACGGGCAAGTTCCTTCATTCTGACAAACCATTGTTTGGAAACGAGCGGTTCGATTGTCGAGTGGCATCTGTAGCAGTGTCCTACGTTGTGCTCGTAATCTTCGATCTTGACAAGGTAGCCGCCCTTTTCGAGATCCTCGACTATCTTTTTGCGCGCTTCTTCGCGCGTAAGCCCCGCGTAGACTCCGGCATTCTCGTTGAGCGACGCGTCGTCGTTCATGATACGGATCACTTCGAGATTGTGTCTTACGCCCACTTCAAAGTCGTTGGGGTCGTGAGCAGGCGTGATTTTTACCGCGCCGCTTCCGAAATCCTTTTCGACGTATCTGTCGGCAACTACGGGAATAAGCCTTCCGACAAGCGGAAGTCTGAGCTTTTTACCCACAAGGCGCGCGTAACGCTTGTCCGAGGGATGAACGGCCACCGCCGTATCTCCGAGCATGGTTTCGGGGCGAGTGGTAGCGACTACGATATACTCGTCGGAGCCTTCGACCGGGTATTTGATATTCCACAAATGTCCCTGTTCGGTTTCGTATTCGACTTCGGCGTCGGATATCGCGGTAAGACACTTCGGGCACCAGTTGATTATTCTGTCGCCCTGATAAATAAGACCTTTTTCGTACATTTTGACGAAAACTTCGCGCACGGCTTTAGAACATTTTTCGTCCATCGTAAAAGCGAGCCTGTCCCAGTCGCAGGATACGCCCATCATTTTCAGTTGTTCTATTATTCTGCCGCCGTACTGATCTTTCCATTCGTAGGCGCGTTTAAGAAATTCTTCGCGACCTATATCCTTCTTATTTATACCCTCTTTTTTGAGTTTTTCGACTATTTTGACTTCGGTTGCGATCGACGCGTGATCGGTGCCGGGAAGCCATAAGGTCTCAAAACCCTTCATTCGCTTATATCTGATTATGCAGTCTTGTATCGAATCGTCGAGAGCGTGTCCCAAATGCAATTGCCCGGTAATATTCGGCGGCGGCATAACGATAGTAAAGGGCTTCTTGTCCTTGTTGACTTTCGCCGAAAAATATTTCTTTTCGAGCCATTTTTGATAAATTTCGCTTTCAAAACTCTTAGGTTGATACGTCTTGTCCATAGTTACTCCAAATTTGTCGGTTATTATGGATTATAGCACAACGCCGAAAAATAATCAAGGATAAAAAGCAAATTATATATAGTTTTAGTAATATTTATATACGTTTTCCGAAAAAAATCTTAAACGGGCGGAACCGACCGACGGGCAATAATCATAGTATGAAATATACGAACTAAAAAGGAGAAATGAAATGAAAAAAATACTGTCGATCTTTTTGTGCTTCGTCATGTCCTTGTGCTGTTTTTCCGCCTTCGGGTGCAAAAGCAACAAGGACTCAAACGAAATCAATCTGTCGGAAGTCACCCACAGCACCTTTTACGCTCCGCTGTACATTGCGATAAACAACGGATACTTTAAGGACGAAGGGCTCAAAATCAAACTCACCAGCGGCGAGGGCGCGGATAAAGTCATGTCCGCAATTACCTCAAAATCCGTCGACATAGGGCTTTGCGGTCCCGAAGCGGTCGTTTATTGCTACGTCAACGGTCAGAAAGATCATCCCGTGGTTTTCGGGCAACTGACAAAGCGAGACGGCTCCTTCCTTGTGTCGAAAAAACCCGCGAGCGAATTCGACTGGAACGACCTTAAAGGAAAACGACTGCTTGCCGGCAGAAAAGGCGGCGTTCCCGCTATGACTCTTCAATTCGTCCTGAATGCGCACTCGATCGGTTTGAGCGATCTTAACTTCGACACTTCGGTTTCTTTCGCGAACATGGCAGGGGTGTTCGAGGCGGATAAAACCGTCGATTACACCACTCTCTTCGAACCGACCGCTTCGCAAGTCGAAAAAGCCGGCAAAGGGTATATCGTGACTTCGATAGGCTTGGAGAGCGGAGAGATCCCTTATACGGCGTTTTGTGCAAGCAAAAGCTATATTTCGTCGCACAAAAAGCAGCTTTCCGGTTTTCTTCGCGCTCTGAAAAAAGGTTACGAATTTATCAAAAATAACGACCTCACAGTCGTTGCGCAAGCCTTGGCGCCGTCTTTTGAGGGGTTCGATCCCTCGGCGCTCGCGGACACCGTAAAAAGTTACGTAAACGTTGACGCGTGGTCCGAAACGCCGGTCATGAAAAAGGAAGCTTTCGAGAGGCTTCAGGACGTAATGCAAAACGCCGGAGAACTGAAAACGCGCGCGCCTTTCGAAAAAATCGTCGACAACTCCCTTGCTTTGGCTTTAAACACGAACGAATAAGAGGAAACAATGGATCTACTTGAGATAAAAAATATCGATTTGAAATATCAAACGCCCGAGGGCGAAACCCATGCTGTCGAAGGGCTGAACATGACGGTTAAGGAAGGCGAATTCGTCGCCGTCGTCGGTCCTTCGGGGTGCGGGAAAACCACCCTCTTATCGATTATCGCCGGACTCATCAAACCGTCCGGCGGTAAAGTTTTTATTTCGGGAAAAGAAGTCGATGACGTCAGTCCCCGCATAGGTTATATGCTCCAAAAAGACCAGCTCTTCGAGTGGCGCAACGTAGAGGCTAACGTTATGCTCGGACTTGAGATCAAGAAAATCAAGACGCCTCAAAACGTCGCGTACGCTAAACTCCTGATAGAAAAATACGGACTGAAAGATTTTATGAGGAGTTTTCCGCGCAACCTGTCCGGAGGAATGCGACAACGCGCCGCTCTTATACGCACGCTTGCGTTCAAACCCGATATTTTGCTTCTTGACGAGCCTTTTTCAGCGCTTGACTTCCAGACAAGGCTGAGCGTTTGCGACGACGTCTATCGTATCATAAAGAGTGAAAACAAAACTTCCGTTTTGGTTACCCATGACGTGTCGGAGGCCGTATCGATGGCGGATCGCGTTTACGTACTTACCAAGCGCCCCGCGACCGTAAAGTCGGTCTTCGAAATCAAAATCGATAAGCCCACTCCGCTCGAAAAACGTGAAGATAAAGACTTTAGTTACTGGTTTAACAGAATTAGGAGAGAAATACCCACGTGAAAATTCTTAACGAAAGAGAAAAATATCTCAAAAACGAACGCAGGAAAAAAATAATCGTGATATTGTGCCGAATAGCGATAGTCGTCGTTTTCGTAGCGCTATGGGAGCTGGCGGCGAATACGGGACTTATAGACTCTTTTTTCTTTTCGTCGCCGTCGAGGATCGTAAAGATAATAACCGATCTGAGCCGTCAAAACCTCTTTTATCATATCTTTGTTACGCTCAAAGAATGCGTCAAGGCTTTCGTTATTTCTACGGCGATCGGCTTTCTGGTCGCCGTGGCGTTGTGGTGGTCGGACGCTCTCCGAAAGATCCTCGATCCCTACGTCGTCATTCTTAACGCGCTACCCAAAATCGCGCTTGGGCCGTTGATAATTATCTGGGTCGGCTCGGGAGAGCGCGCAATAGTGACTATGGGCGTATTGATATGCGTTGTCGTCACCGTCATCAACGTGCTTACGGGTTTTTTGGCTACCGAAAACGAAAAGATATTTCTACTCCGCTCGCTCGGCGCGTCAAAATTTCAGATACTTACAAAACTCGTCCTGCCTTCTTCTACGGCCGACTTTGTGTCGGCGCTTAAAGTAAATATCGGCCTTGCCTGGGTAGGAACCATAATGGGGGAATATCTCGTATCGGGCGCGGGACTCGGTTATCTTATCATCTACGGCGGCGCGGTCTTCAATCTCGATCTCGTAATGGCGTCAACCGTCTTATTGTGTCTGCTTGCCGGCGGAATGTACTTCGCCGTTTCGCTGATCGAAAAAATCGTCGTAAAAAAGTGACAAAAAACCCGAACGGTCAACGCTCGGGTTTTTTGTTTTCTCTTTTGAGTCTTTCGACGTATTCTTCTTTTGTGATTACTTCAAGAGTTCCCTTGTCGCGCATTTTGCCGAAATCAAGCAAAAATTCCGCGAGATCCGAAGTATAAACGAAATTATAATGCTGAGGATTCTGAAGATTAGCCCTGCTCGTTTTGTGCCGAAACCACTCGCTTTCCATCGAAGCCATCAGTCCGTTGTTGCGGAAAGAGAAAAAGCCCGAATCCGAGAAAATAAACGAATCGACAAGCCTTATCTCGACGGACATCATCGCCGCGAAAAGTTTTGACGTTTCGTTGATGTCTTCTTTGCTCGGCGCGAGATTGCCGGAAGGATGATTGTGCGCTATCAGAGCGTAAGACGCGCCGTTTTTAAGCGCGAGTTTCGCTATTCCGGTTACGTCGATCTTGAGATGAGAAGGATGCGCGCCTTCGATCCATTGAGAATTGATCACTCTGCAATCGACGTCGAGAAATACCACCAGCAAACATTCGGTTTTGCGGCCGATAAAAGCCGGCTGAAGATATTCGGCGCACTTTACGGGCGAATCGATATCGACTTTGTCGTCGCGGCTTTTATCTCTGAGCGAACGTCTTACGACGGGATACATCGCGGCGAGCAGGTACGAGGCGCTCGTAGTCATGTTTTTGACTTCTTTGAGCGATTCGACGTCGGCTGTAAAAACGCCGTGCAACGTTCCGAATTTCGCGATAAGATCGTGCGCGATGACGTTGGTATCTTTACGCGGGATCACAAGACTGAGCACGTACTCGAGCATTTCGTAATCGAGACTTGACTTCATGTCGGGATCGGCGTCAAATTTTTGGCGCAAACGCGCGCGATGACCCTCGTGCGGATTATTCTTCTTGTCTTCTTTCGTGAAGTCCATTATCAGTCGTCTTCTTCCTCTTCTTCGGGGAGTTGCGCGTTGTGATAAACGTTCTGAACGTCGTCGTTTTCGTCGAACATATCGAGCATACGGTTGAATTTTTCCGCCGCCTCTCCTTCGAGATTTACCGTCATGTTGGGAATACGGCTGATCTCGCTTCTGACAAAGTTATAGCCTTGTTTTTCGAGATTGTCGCGTACTTCGTCGAAAGTTTCGGGCGAAGTTACGATCTCGTAAGCGTCTTCGTCGACGTTAAAATCGTCGGCGCCCGCGTCCAGCGCGACCATCATCATTTCGTCGTCGTCCATCTTGTCGGTCTTTTCGATAACGATGATACCCTTGCTTTCAAACATATACGAAACGCACCCGGTGGTGCCGAGCGATCCGCCGCATTTATCGAAAATGTGTCTGACGTCGCCGCCGGTACGGTTCTTGTTGTCGGTAAGAGTCTCGACGATAACGGCTACTCCGTTGACGCCGTAACCTTCGTATACGTTAGTTTCGTAATTGATGCTTCCTATCTCTCCGCTCGCCTTCTTGATCGAACGGTTGATGTTGTCGTTGGGCATATTTGCCGCTTTCGCCTTTGCTATTACAGCGCGGAGCGAAGAGTTGGAGTTGGGATCGGGACCGCCCGCTTTGACCGCGACGGCGAGTTCTCTGCCTATCTTGGTAAATACCGCGCTTCTTGCGGCGTCGGTTTTGCCCTTTGCTCTCTTAATGGTAGACCATTTGCTATGTCCTGACATAATTTTCTCCTTAAATTATTTTTTGAATTTGATTTGATACATAAGTACCGTCGCGGCAACGGCAACGTTGAGCGACTCCATGTTCTCCATGGGAAGCGAAATTATCTCGTCAGCCGCTTTTTTCGCGTCTTCGCTTACGCCGTTGGCTTCGTTGCCGACGATCAGGCAAGCCTTAACGGGAAAAACTTCTCGTCCGAAAACGTCATTACCGTCCATATCCGCGCAAAAAACCGTATATCCGCGCTCTTTGAGTGCGGAAAAAACGGAATAATCGCAATTCAGTACGTTTACTTTCGCTATCGCGGACATCGAACTGCGAACTACTTTCGGATTGTATTCGTCAACGCAACGACGGCAAAACACCGTTGTAAATCCGCAAGCCGCCGCGCTTCGAAGAATAGTCCCGAAATTTCCGGGATCACGAACGGCGTCGAGAAAAAGACACTTGTCGGAATACGTCTGATCCGGCGTTTTTTTCTTGGCGATTGCGACAACGCCTTGCGAATTCGCGGTATCCGACAAGCGTGCGAATACTTTATCTTCCACGACTTCGCACTCAAACTCCCCCGCGAATTTTTCGCAAGCGGAAGCGGAAACCAAAACCTTAACGATCTCGATTTCTCCCGAACAATCCTTAACGTTACGGTAGCCCTCGATGAGGAATTCGCCGCTTTGGTCGCGGTATTTCTTCTCCGTAAGTTTGACTGCTCTCTTGATAAGTGAGTTTTGCTGTGACGTTATCATAAAAAACGGGCGCTTAAGTATTATAAGCGCCCGAAACGATTATTTCGCGATTGCTTTCGCAGCCGTTTCCGCCAACGCCTTGAAAGTTGCGGGGTCGTTTACCGCGATGTCGGCAAGCACCTTTCTGTTAAGGTCTACGCCGGCGGTCTTGAGGCCGTACATAAATCTCGAATACGAAAGACCGTTAAGTCTTGCCGCCGCGTTGATACGCGCGATCCAGAGTTTGCGGAAATCTCTCTTCTTGAGTCTTCTGCCGATGTACGCGTACATCAAAGACTTCATAACCGCTTCGCGAGCGATACGGTAAGATCTCGACTTGGATCCGAAATATCCCTTGGAAAGTCTGAATATTTTACGACGCTTCTTTACTGCGTTTACAGCTCTTTTAATTCTCATAGTAAGTGTCCTCCGTTATTTCTGAATCATGATTCTGATCGTCTTGGTCTCCTTATTGGACGCCATAAAAGCGTCGTGACGAAGACGCATCTTTCTCTTGCTGTCTTTCTTGTTGAGAATATGTCTCTTACCCTGAGGGTTGTGAACGATGTGACCGTTCTTGGTTACGCGGAAACGCTTTTTCGCGCCGCTGTGGCTTTTCATTTTTGGCATAATTTATGTCCTCCGTTTTTAGTTTACTTTTTTAGTGGTGCCAGGATCATGAAGATATTTCTACCTTCGGTGAGCGGCTTTTTATCGATAACAGATACGTCCTGAACGAGCGCGAAAAACTTGTTCATTACTTCGACGCCGAATTCCGGGCGCGCCTGCTGTCTTCCTCTCATGCGGATCGAAACCCTTACTTTGTCGCCGCCCACAAGGAACTTACGCGCCATTTTGGATTTCGTCTCAAGGTCGTGAACGTCTATGGTCATAGACAACCAGATCTCCTTGAGTTCGGTTACTTTTTGATTTTTACGGGCGTCTTTTTCTTTTTTGGCCGCGTCAAACTTGAATTTGCCGTAGTTCATGATCTTGCAAACGGGTGGAACCGCCGTCGCATTGATCTTAACGAGATCGAGATTGCGTTCGTCGGCAATTCTGTTAGCCTCCGCCGCGCTCATAATGCCCAACTGCTGACCGTTCTCATCGATAACTCGTATCTGAGCGTCGCAGATCTTCTCGTTGATTTCAACCTCTTTAATAATAACCGTGTCCTCCGATCAAAAAAAATTAGAGCGGCGCAGAATTATCCTCTGATACCACTCTAAAA
>CACZPH010000019.1 GCA_902783025.1 uncultured Eubacteriales bacterium
CTCTAGCCAGCTGAGCTAATTCCCCACACAACGGAGCGCTCTAAATGAGCCTTTATATAATATCAAATCAAAAATTATTTGTCAAACAAATTTTATAACTTTTTACAAAAAAACAAAAAAATCCCTTTGTCCGCATTTTTGCCGCGCTTTTCGGCTTTTACGATATTTTCGATTATTATCGTTTCGCGCGCGCATATGTCGGGCGGCGTAGTCATTTTGCCATAAAAAAGCGACAAAATGCCATACCAAACATTGCGAAATAGGTTGAAAAAAAATTTTGCCTATTGTATAATTAGATTATATTTTACCTACGGAGGGCAATATGCAGTTAAGTTTCAATAGCCTTATCAGACTTATGCACGGCGGGTACAGATACGAAAAAATGCCCGGCGGATACGCCGTCGGACGTCATTACACGCCCGAGCAGCTCGATTATCTCAAGTTCAGCGACTTTTTCCACGTTCGCGGTATGTTTTCGTCGAGCAACACGCTCGAATTCGTGACCGACGCGACTGAGTTTTCGTTCGACTATTTATTTGCGTACTACGGCTCGAAAGACACGGTGGATATGTTTGTAAACGGCGTACCCGTGCGCTCCGACAAAGTCGAAAATCTTGCCAAGCGCGGCACGCTCACGTATTCGCTCAACCCCGGTAAAAAGACCGTCGTAGTCTATCTGCCGCTCGATAGCGAAATGTGGATAAAGCGCCTGCGTATCAACGGAAAATGGCGCAGCGTCAAGAAAAAAACCAAAGTTTTGTGGGCGGGCGACTCTATCACGCAGGGCTACGGCACGTTTGTGACGAGCCAGACGTACGTTAACGTTTGTGCGCGCAAACTCGGTCTCGAGGTGGTAAACCAAGGCATAGGCGGCTACTATTACGACGAAAAAGTCCTTTCTCCGCTTCCCGGTTTCGAGCCCGATTTTATCGTTTTGGCGCACGGCACCAATCAGCACAAGTCCGCCGACAAGCGCGAGAGAGTGGAGAAGTATTTCGCTAAACTCGTTTCGCTCTACCCATCGACTCCGATACTCGCGATCACGCCGCTGTGGCGCAACAACGAAAGTACCAGGATCGATCAACTTACGGAGCTTGCCGGCATTATCAAGGAGCAGGCGGCGAAGTATCCTAACGTTTCGGTAGTCGACGGCTTCGGCATGGTGCCCAACGTTCCGTATTATTTCTTCGACGGACTGCACCCCAACGCTCTGGGCGGCGAAGTGTACGGCGAAAACGTCGCGCAGACGCTGGTCGATCTCGAACTTGTATAATATGGACGCGGCAAAACTCGACGAAACTTTGGCGCGCTACTCGGCGGAGCATAACTTTTCGGGAAACGTGCGCGTGAGCGTAGGCGACGAAATTATCTTCGACCGCTTTTACGGAATGTCGGATTTCGAAAAAGGCGTGCCGTTTTGCGAAAATTCGCGTTTTTCGTTCTACTCGCTCAGCAAGCCTTTTTGCGCGCTGGGACTGTTGCGGCTTTGCGACGCGGGACTCGTCGATCTCGACGCGCACCCCGGCAAATACGTCAGGGAAGCCGCCGCGTTCGATCCGCGCCTTAAAGTGCGGCACCTCTTACTTCACACTTCCGGCGTACCCGAGTTTTTCTTCGAAGAAGAATTCCGCAAAACTCATCCGGCGGGATACAGACGCTTGCTTAAAGGTCAACTTCTCGATCTCGCGGCTTTTCCGCAATACTTCGAGCCGGGCAAAGGTTTCAGGTATTCTAACGTAAACTTTATCGTTTGCGCGCTTATTATAGAAGAAGCGACCGGGCAAAAATATGTCGACTATATGCAAAAGGAAGTTTTCGACGTTTTGGGCGCAAAGACTGCGATAATTGACGACGAAGGCGTTTTTGTGCCCGACAGAGTCATGGGCTACGAGCTTGTCGGCGGAAGAAAGCCCGTCGGCAGGACTCTCGACTGGCTGTTCGGCGCGGGCGATATTACGGGAAGAGCGGACGACGTTTTTTGTCTGAACAAAGCCTATAAAGAAAGGCTTATTCTAAAAGACGAAACGTGGGAAACCGTTCTCACGCCATCGGGGCTGAGCACTATGGGAATGGGATGCAATCTCGCGCCCTGGCACGGGAAAAAACGAATCATGCACAACGGCGGGCATCTCGGATTCCGCACTTTGCACGTTATGCTGCCGGACGACGATTTTGATCTTATCGTACTGTCAAACTGCGGCGAACCCGACGCGAGGAACGCGGTAAGCGAAACGGTTTACGGAGCGTATTTCGGAACGACGGATACCGATAGCGAAAAAACGGAAATGGACAAAGGCTACGCAGACAAATAAAACGAGGAGAATGTTATGAGACATTTATGCTGGGATAAGAAAAACGTCGCCTCCTCAAGCGGCGTGCAAATTCGTATGCACCACCCCGTCCGCAAAGGCGTCGCGGTAAAGTGCGACGACGAGTGGGAAGGCGTGCATAACGGCTACGCAAGCGTGATAAGAGCGGGCGACGAGTACAGAATGTACTACCGCGCAGACTCATCGCGCCAGCACGACGACGGCACATGGAGCGGAGGCAAAGCCGTTATTTGCTTAGCCGTAAGCCGCGACGGCAAAACTTTTTTCAAGCCGAATCTCAACAAGTATTACTATAACGGCACGAAAAACAACAATATAGTTTTTTCGCGCGACAGCGCGCTCGACAATTTTTCGGTCATTTTCGATACCAACCCAAAGTGCCCCGCCGCCGAAAAATTCAAGGCGCTCTCGTCCGTTACGGAAGGCAAAGTTAACAAACTCGCCTATTACGCCTCGTCCGACGGCTACGACTTCAGATTCGTGCGGTATCTTGCCGTAGAGGGCACGTTCGACAGTTTCAACGTGATTTTTTGGGACGAAAAAAGAAAGAAGTATTTTCTCTATTCGCGCGGACTTCATACCGCGTCGGGCAAAGACTTCGGCAATTCGTTCGACGGCGTTGACGCGGCGCACGACATACGCGACGTAAGAGTTGCGACGAGCAAGGATTTTACCGAGTGGACGTCGCACGGAATGATCGGATATCCGCGCGGGCAAAAGGAATTTCCGCTCTACACTAACCAAATACAGCCGTACGTACGCGAGAAAAACACTCTTATCGGCTTCCCCGTCAGGTATCTTGACAGGGCGGAAAACAAGCGTAATTTCGACTTTATGCCGCTTGCCGACCGCCACGCCAAGATCACCGAGAAGTTCGGCAGAGAAGGCACGTCGCTTACCGACTGCGTGATAATGACGAGCGACGACGGCTTTACGTTTGACCGCCGCGACGAAGCGTTTTTCACGCCCGGACCGGAAAACCGCAACAACTGGTGGTACGGCAACTGTTATTTCGCGTACGGACTTGTCGAAACGCAAGCCGACGAGCCTCAGCAGTCCGACGAGTTATCCATGTACACGACCGAAACGTACCGTATCAAGCCCGCGGATTTCGTAAGATATACCGTAAGGCTCGACGGATTCTTCTCGTATTACGGCGAGTTTTCGGGCGGCGTCGTTATTACCAAAAAAATTAAAGTAACCGAAGACGAAATGCGCGTAAACTTCGCCTCGTCCGCCGTCGGCTCTTTGGTAGTCGAAGTTCTGGACGAAAACGGCGTGGCGATAGAGGGCTATAAGTCTTACGAAATGTTCGGCGATTCGACCTCTCGCCCCGTCGAGTTTCAAAAGCCGCTTGCGCTTTTGAAGGGAAAGAAAGTAAAGGTGAAACTTACTCTTAAGGATTGCCACCTATACTCATACAATATTTAACACGGCGGCGTGATGCTTTTTCGCGCCCGATATACTTCGCATCTCATTGTCAGCCGTCGCCGCCCCTCGATTGCGTACGAGTAGTACGCGCACTTCGGAGCGGCTCGGACTTCCTCGATCTGCTCGTATCTCGAACGCGAAAATTTCTTCGAATTAACTATTCTCGTTTCTTGACGGCGAAAATTTCTCCGATTTAACTTTGCTCCTATCTCGCCGCCTTTGCTTTTGTTTATGTCTGCCGCCTCGTCTTGCTTGCGTCTGATCCGCGAAAATCTCTTCGATTTGGCGTAGCGGTAATCAAACATACTGCGTTAAAGGGAGCCTGCACTTGCTTACGTACGCTAAAGTACGCGCGCTTCGTGCCGGCTCCATTTGCCTTGTCTGCCACCCCATCTCGCCCGCGAAAACCTCGTTGTTTTAGTTGGGAGTCGTCCCACGACCGCGAAAATTACTTCGATTTATCTTTACAATAATCAAAAATAATCAAAACGAAAAAACCGACGTAGCGTAACGCCGGCTTTTTTCATTTCAGCCGGTCGGCGGCGACTCGCCGCTGTCATGACTAAAGCGTAGCGAAGAATCTTCGGACTTAAACTACTGCATTGCCGCTAAAGTGTACCGTAGCGGAATTCTTACCATACCTTTCAGCCGGTCGGCGGCGACTCGCCGCCCTTCCTCTCTGTCCGCTTGAGATTAACACCGGACTTTTTCCCGAATATAATAAAAAAGAGTATTGACAACGTAATAAAAGTATGCTAAAATACAAATGTGAAATATGTTTCATATTTTACGATTTTCACATCATGGAGAAAAAATATGAATACCTTACTCATAACGATAATAGGATTTACGATAATATTCGCCGCGACGACGGCGGGAGCGGCGCTCGCGTTTTGCTTCAAGCGCGACGTATCGGAAAAGGCTAACGCGTTGTTTCTCGGTTTTGCGGCGGGGATCATGATAGCGGCGTCGATATGGTCGCTTCTTATCCCGGCGATCGACCTGACGGCGGAGTGGGGTTGGGGCAAATGGAGTTTTCTTCCCGCGGCTATCGGGTTTATTGCGGGCGGGTTGTTTTTGGTATTGCTCGACAAGGTCGTGCCGCACTTTCATTCGGGCTACGGAGCGGATGAAGGACCTAAAACCACGCTCAAAAAGCCCGTAAAAATGTTCCTCGCCATTACGATGCACAATATTCCCGAAGGTTTGGCGGTCGGATTCGCGTTCGGCGCGGCGGCGGTGGCGGCGACTTCGGAGGCTTTTTGGGGCGCACTCGGTCTTGCCGTCGGTATCGCCGTTCAAAACTTTCCCGAAGGCGCGGCGGTGGCTCTTCCTCTCAAGAAAGCCACCGGCAGCAGTCTGAGGTCCTTCGGCTTCGGTGCGGCGAGCGGCGCGGTGGAGCCGATAGCGGCGGTTATAGGTTATTTTCTTTCTACCGCCATCATTGCCGCTCAACCGTGGCTGTTGTCGTTCGCGGCGGGCGCGATGATCTTCGTGGTAGCCGAAGATCTGATTCCCGACGCGTCGCTCAAAGATAATCCGCACTTGGGCACGTGGGGCGTAATGGCGGGATTCGTAATAATGATGGCGCTCGACGTGGCGCTCGGCTAAAGTGTAATTACCGAAATCAAAAAATAATAAAAACGCGTTAGCATTTCTCAAAATCGAAACTAACGCGTTTTGTTTTATTACTTTTTCGCGGGCGGGAACGCAAAGGGAAGATCCTTTGGCGGCTTGCCTATTACCGTAACGGGTTTACCCTCGAATATTTCTTTCGCGTTGCGGGCAAAGTCCTCGCAGGTAAGCGCGCGCGGGCGAATAATATTTTCGCGCCCCACAAAGCCGAGCTCGTACAGCCACGGTCCGTCGTAGCCCGTTTTAGTAAGAGAGCGGAGTAAACTTTGCCAGTCTATTTTGCCTTCTCCGGCGAGCCAATGCCGTTCGTTTACGAAGTCGTAATCGCTCACGTGAGTAGTGACGATTTTACTGCCGACCGCCGCTATATAATCCTCGATTTTTTCGCCGAGCAGGTGGTTGGTATCGAAGCAGGAGCGGAGAGACGGGTGCGAAGAAAGAAGTTCGTTTATTTCTTTCGAGCAATTTCCCAGGCACGTGCGCGGCAGATCTTCCACGCAAACGACGGCGCCGACCGAATCCGCGTATTCGGCGAGCAGGCGCAGACTTTTCTTTGCGCGTTCCATGCGCGAGGGGCGCTCGGAGTCGTTTATCGGCTCGCCCGAGGCGTGAACGACGAAATGCTTTACGCCTATCGCGCCGAAATCTCTTATCAGCTTTTTGAAATCCTCGACGTTTTTATCCGCGGTGAGCGGCGACGAAATGTCAACTTTTTCAAAAGGCGAGTAGGGCAGGTGGAACGACCACAAAATCACGCCGTATTTTTCCGCCCATTTTTTGGTTTCCGCGTACGGAAAATCATCGTACGTATCGCGTTTTAGCGCGATTTCCATATATTTTATGCCCGCTTTCGCGTACTGCATAAACAATTCTTCGCCGTATTCTTTGCTGCAAGTCGACAAACCTGTTTTGAGTTCCATTTTTACCTACCTTCTCTTTTTCTTTTAGTTATCTTGTACGCGATAAACACCACCACGAGAATGGTAATGCCTATAACGGGAATAAGAATCATAGCTATTTTTTGTTCCGGTTTCATGTACGCGTAGTCGAGCGTGCGCGTAAGAACGTAGCAAGTGCGGGTGCCGCCGTTATCGGAGTCGTAATATTTGATCTTCGTATATTCGGTGTTGCTGTCAAACAGTCCTATTACCTCGACTTTCGTACCCTTTGCGAGAACCACTCCCGAAGCCTCGTAAGAGCCGCCGTCGAGATCGTAGATCACAGCGTCCGCCTTAAGCGAAGCGTTTACGTCGGGACGTATCCCCGGATCGTAGCCGCCGAGCATAAGATAAGCGGCGGGAGCGTAGCCGACTTTTCCGTCGTAAGAGATCTTGTACCAGTCGTTGCCGTCGACGCCGACTTTAAGAATAACGTCCACGCGCGTACCCTTGTCGGCAACGGTAAATTCGGTGGCGTTGGGCGCGGATTCTATCGCCGAAGGCAAACGCGTAGCGGGTACGGAGGACAGATACGTGACGGCGCCGTGCGCTACGGCTGAGGGAACGGAAATCGAGATCGCGTCGCCCAGGTGTCGCTTGGGAATATACCCGCTGACGAGCTTGCCGTCCTTTTTTACTACCGCGAGCGAGAAGAAGGCGTTTTCGTCGAGGTCGTGACCGAGACAAAATACCGTCGCGCCCTTTTTGACGTCGATTATTTTTTCAAAACCGCCCATATCCGCAAAGAGCGCGGTGTCGTCGAGCGTTGTACGCACGACGTTTTCGTCGTCCGCGGCAATATCGGTCTCGCTTATTACCGTCGCTTCTATGTCGCTTATCAGGGTTTTGTGAGCGAA
>CACZPH010000020.1 GCA_902783025.1 uncultured Eubacteriales bacterium
CTTGTTGATCGCGCCT
Source organism: uncultured Eubacteriales bacterium (assembly GCA_902783025.1). Taxonomy (GTDB): domain Bacteria; phylum Bacillota; class Clostridia; order Christensenellales; family Pumilibacteraceae; genus RUG12826. The sequence goes on from CACZPH010000020.1 coordinate 17, forward strand.
ACGCCGCCGTGAACTACTACAACCTTCACCTCGTCGTTGCTGAGTTTTTCGAGCGAAGTCTTGAGCGCCTCGACGGAGCCCTGAACGTCGGCCTTGATGATGATATTGAGTTCTTTCATCTGACCTTCGCTGATCTTGCTGAACACGTCGTCGAGCGAAACTTTCTGATTGCTGTTCGCAGCGGCGTTCTTGAGTTTGGCTTCTCTCTCGTCGATGACCTGCTTAGCCATTTTTTCGTCTTCCACAACGAAAGCCGTGTCGCCGGCGTTGGGAACGTCGGTAAAGCCGAGGATCGATACGGGAGTCGAAGGCGGCGCCTCTTTGATATTGCGTCCCTTATCGTCCACCATGGCTCTTACTCTGCCGGAAGTCATTCCCGATACGAGATAATCTCCGACTCTGAGCGTACCGTTCTGAACGATAGCGTTAGCGACGGGACCTTTACCTTTATCGAGTTTGGATTCGATAATAGCGCATTTTGCCTTACGCTTGGGATTAGCACGGTAATTATTGTATTCCGCAAGGAACAAAATACTCTCCAAAAGTTTGTCGATCCCGAGACCTTTTTTCGCCGAAATAGGCACTACCATTGTATCGCCGCCCCATTCTTCGGGCACTAAATCGTACTCGGTGAGCGACTGTTTTACCTTTTCGACGTTCGCGCCCGGCTTGTCTATCTTGTTTATCGCGACAACGATCGGAACTTTAGCCGCCTTGGCGTGATGTATCGCCTCGATAGTCTGCGGCATAATACCGTCGTCCGCCGCTACGATAAGGATAACGATATCCGTAACGAGAGCGCCGCGCGCACGCATTTCCGTAAACGCTTCGTGTCCGGGCGTATCAAGGAAAGTGATCGTCTCGCCCTTGCACTGAACGGAATAAGCGCCGATATGCTGAGTTATTCCGCCCGCTTCGCCGAGAGCGACGTTCGTCTTACGTATAGCGTCGAGAAGCGACGTTTTACCGTGATCGACATGGCCCATAACGGTAATAATGGGCGGGCGCTTAACAAGATCCTCTTCCTTATCTTCTTCGTCGTGAAGAGCCTCGAGTTTTTCTTCGTTGGTCTGTTCAAGCTTGAGTTCGAGTTCGACGCCGAGCTCGTTTGCGACAAGTTCCATGGTCGGGAAATCGACCACGCTGTTGATGTTCGTCATAATACCGAGTATCATGAGTTGCTTGATTATTTCCTGAGCGGTCTTACCGATCTTTTCGCTGAGGATCTTGACAGTCAGATTTTCGGTCGTAATGACCGCTTTTTCGATCTTTGCGGGCTGGAATACCGGAGTGTCCTTCGCTTTCTTGTTCTTGAACTTGCGCGTACCCATCCTTTCTTCGTCGAGATCGTCCTGAATAAAGCCCTTACGTATAAGGGTCCTTTTACTCATGCCTTTCTTGTCGTCGGTTTGTTTGTTAAGATCGCGCTTTTTGTCATTAACGCGCTTGTTGTCCTTGGGAAGGTTGATCGCGACCGCCCCGCCGACGGGCTTGGAAGGACGCGCCGCGGAGCCTGGTTTTACGCCGGATCCCGTACGGGGAGCGAACGGCTTACCGGTCTTATCGAATTGCCTCGGACCGCCTTGCGCGCCTCTGGGAGTGTATGTCTTGACTCCGCCGGCAGGCTGAACAGGCGAAGGCGGCGGAACGAATCTCTTGACGTAACTCGGCGTTCCCGTCTGAAGTTTGGGATCGAGTTTTACTCCGTCTATTTTTGTCTTCCGACTCTCGCGGGACGTATTGGCCTTCGGAGTCTCCTTAGTCTGCACGGGTTTGCTGTCCGCCTGAACCGGTTCGACCGTCGGTTCCGCTTTTTCGGTTTCGGCGGGTGCGGGTTCGGTGTATTCCGAAGTCTCCGCAGCAGTATGAGAAACGACCTGTTCCTCGGGCGGGGGAACGGGTTTTCTGGACTCTTTCTTTTCGGTCGCTTCGACAGAGGCGGTTTTTGCTTTGATAGCGTTGATATTACCGTCTATTCTGCCGATGCTCGACTTAAGTTTGTCCTGTAATCTGTCGAAAGCGTTGTTGGTTATAAGCTTATAAACCTTGCTGATATTCTTTTCGACAATCGCTTTCTTTTCGGTCGTGTTGTTAGCCAAATTATTTACCCTCCGAAATCAATTCGTAATTTTCGTCTATATTTTTAAGAATTTCTTTTACCATATTTTCGTCGGTCACTCCGATTGCTTTGCCCGAATGGGCAAGTATTTCGACAAGCGGGCGCTTAGAGCGGATAACGGGCACGGAAACCTGTTCCTTTAACCTCTTGACGGAACGCTCCGATAACGTCGGGCATATTACCACCACGCCTACATTGCGACGAAAAGGAATATTGTCTACTCCCCATACGTTCTTTCCCGCACGGATAGCAAACGACAGCATTGTGGATATTTTATCGTTCAATATCGTAAAACTCCTTTTTGAGTTCGTCGTAAAAGCCCGGATTTACCGTGATCCTGAAAGTTTTTTCGACGCAATGCGTCCTCTCGGCTCTATCGATACAGCCGTTTTTGCATATATACGCGCCCCGGCCGCTTTTTTTACCGCTTCCGTCGACGCATACCTTGCCGTCGGAGCAAACAAGCCTTATCAGGTCGGATTTGTCGTACATTTTACGACAAACGACGCACATGCGCTGAGGAATTTTTTTGTCCGCCATTATTACAGATCTCCGAGATCCTCGTCAAACACGTTCTCGAAGTCGGGAGTTTCGTTTTCCGTTTCTTCGACCGGAACTTCCTCTTCCGGATCGGCGGCAAGCGACGAATACGGCTTAACGTCGATCTTCCAGCCCGTGAGCTTCGCGGCAAGGCGAGCGTTTTGTCCGTCCTTACCTATCGCGAGCGAAAGCATATCGTCCATAACTATGACTTTGGCCGCTCTCGAATCGTCGTTGACTTGAACCATTACGACTTTCGCGGGGCTGAGCGAACGGGCAATAAACTCGAGTATATCCGGATCCCACGGTATAATGTCTATCTTTTCGCCGCCGAGTTCGGAAACGATCGAATTTACGCGCATACCGCGGTTGCCGACGCACGCGCCGACGGGATCGATATTTTTGTCTTCGCAGTAAACCGCCATTTTAGTACGGTAGCCCGCCTCTCTGACGATCGCCTTGATCTCGATAACGCCCGCGGCTATTTCGGGCACTTCGAGTTCGAAAAGCTTCTTGACAAAGCCGGGATCGGTACGCGAAATCATGATCTGCGGTCCGCGCTGACCGGTCTTGATCTTCTTTACGTAAACCTTAACGGTAGAGCCGATAACGTATTTATCTCCCGGAGCCTGATCGCGCTTCGAAAGCATCGCTTCGATATTACTGGTCTGACTTATGGAAAGATATACGTTGTCGCCCTCGATACGGCGAACGGTGCAGGTAATGATCTCGTCTTCCTTGGACTCGAGCTCCGCAAACGCGAGTTCGCTCTCTACTTCTCTGAGCTTCTGGAAAATGACCTGCTTCGCGGTCTGCGCCGGGATACGGTTGGTGATCCTCGGATCGATCTCTTCCGCGACGATATCGCCCACCTTATAAGATTTTTTTATAAGACGCGCGTCTTCGAGGCTTATCTCCTTATCTTTGTCTACCACTTCTTCGACTACCGTCTGATAAGCGAAAACTCTGATTGAGTTCTTCTCGGGATTAGCGCGCACCTCGACAGCCTTTGAAATCCCGTACTGCTTCTTGTAAGCAATGGCGAGAGCGTCTTCGAGAGCCTTGATAAAAACCTCTTTCTTTATTCCCTTTTCTCTCTCAAGATCTTCGAGAGCCAAGAAAAAATCTTTGCTGTTCATATATATTCCTCCAACGTTTATTCAAACTTAACGAGCGGTCTTACGAGCGCTATTTTGTTGTTTTCGATCTTTACTTCGTTGTCGCCGACTTTGACGATCGTGACGTTTTCTTCTCTCTTAAGAAGTACGCCTTCGTATATTTTCTTGCCGAGCATGGGCGCGTATAGTTTGATCTCCACTTCCTTGCCGTAATTGCGCTCAAAATCACGAAGCTTCTTAAACGGTCTGTCCAGTCCCGGCGACGACACGTTGAACGTGTACGGTTTGTCGCCTGTCGGATCGAGTTCGTCAAGTATCGGATCGAGCGCCACGGAGACCTTTTCGCAATCGTCGAGAGATACTCCGACGGGCACTTTGTCGATATAGATCGTCAGCGTGTCCTCGCCGTGCCGCGAGGTAAATTCGACGTCGACTATCTCGTAACCGAGCCCGGTCACCGTAGGTTCCACAGCGGCAAAAACCTTTTCGCTTATTTTGTCCATAGGACCTCCCTAATAAAGATTTAAGAGCGAACCCAAGTTCACTCTTAAAGCATACCGTATATTTAAGCATATACATTTTAACATAATATTATCGATTTAGCAAGCAATTTACGCGTCAAAAAAGCGATTTTTCCGAAAAATTATTTAATTAGGCGCGAAAGCTCGACAAAAGCGTGCGCGTTGGCGAGAACGTCGCTGTCCGCCCGATGAGCGTGTTCGTTGCTGAAACCGAAGTATTCGACGATAGTATTGAGCTTGTAATTCTTAAGTCCCTTGATAAGAGTTCTCGAAAGGGAAAGGGTGTCGACGATATCGTTACGGAATTCGATATGGAATTTTTTGCCCCTGTCGTTGAGGATAGGAACGTCGAATTCTTCGATATTATGCCCGACCAGTATCGCTCCGTCGCTGAATTTTCTGAAGTCGTCAAGAACCGGCTCCGCGTCCGGCGCCGTAGCGAGCATTTCGTCCGTAATGCCGGTAAGCGAAACGATTTTTTCCGAAAGCGGCTCGTGCGGATTTACGAACGACATAAACGTCTCTTTGAACACGCCGTCGACGATCTTGAGCGCGGCGATCTGAGTGATTTTCGCCACGCCGACCTGCGTGCCAGTCGTCTCCAGATCAAAAACGACAAAAGTTTTACCGCGCAGGTATGAAGGCGTTTCTTTGCGCTTTTCGAATAAAAAAATCTGTTCTTCTTCGATATAAGGCCGAGGCTTTACTACTTTGTATTCCTTTTCGACAAGTCTTAAAAACCTGTTTTCCCGAAACTCCGACGGAAGGGTGCAAAGAGAAAGGTCGGACACAAACAGCGAATACGTCGTTTCTCCTCTGAATACGTTGGAACGGACCGCGCCGCGCACGACCACCTGTTTGCCGTCTTTGAGTTGAGCGATTTTTTCTCCGTTATTTTTATGCGGGAAGATAAGGCAGCTTATCTGTCCCGTAAAGTCTTCGAGAGTAAATTTATAGAAAACCTTGCCCTCGTCTTCGCCGTCTTTCGGTCTGCGCCTGCTCTCGGTAAACCTCGAAACGGTGCCGCAAATGACTGCCTGAGGCTTTTCGCACAGACAATCGGCTATGTATTCGGCGCGATCGTAAATAATCGATCCTAAGTATTCTTCGACGTTTTCCGGACGTATATATCTGCCTTCTTCGGGATTAATGAGCGTCATCGTCGGCGTATCGGCGGAAAATTCGTCTATGGCGTCGACTTCGGACTTTTCTTCGATGGGAATAAACTTAAAATCCACCTTTTCGCAATAATTGGCAAAAAGATAATCGTCAAGTTTTTTATCTATTCCCTTTTCCGAAATATAGTCGTACGCCGAACGCGCTATCCGGAATTTAACCGAATAACCTTCGTCCGTCTTCTCGCCCGAAAGGTTGTCCGCGAAAACAAAGGAATCGACCGACGGATACGCGCTGAAAAACTTAAGAAAACCCGTCTTGAAAAACTCGAGATCGAAGTGGCTCATGGTAAGCGTGACGTCGACCGTCGCGTTGCTCGATATCGCCTCCTTAAAAGATCTTACGATATACTCCGAGTACGCCGCGACTTCGCTCTTTTTATCCTCCGGATAAATGACTTTAACGTCTATCCTGCAGGACTTGACGAATACGTCGACGCCGACTACTTTGAGATAATCGAAACGATTATCGGTCGCGCTATTGAATTTTTTCATTAAAACCGATATCAATACTCGTCTATTCTCCTCTTGATTTCCGGCAATATTTCGTCCGCGTCGACGCGTTTTACAACTTTTCCTTTTTCAAAAATAACGGCAGTTCCGTTGTCGCCTCCGGCAAAGCCGAAATCCGCGTCGCGCGCTTCTCCCGGTCCGTTTACCACGCAACCCATGGCGGCGATCTTCAGGGGCTTTTTTATATTTTCGGTATAATCCGTGAGTTCCGCCACGATTTTTTCGAGATCGTACTTGCATCTCGAGCAAGTCGGGCAGGAAACAATTTCACAATAATTCTTTTCAAGTCCGAGCGCCTTGAGAATGTTTTTCGCCGCGTAAACCTCGTTTAACGGATCGCCGGTAAGAGAAACGCGGATCGTATCGCCTATTCCGTCGACAAGCAGGCTTCCTATACCTATCGCCGACTTGATAATCCCGGCTTGAGAATATCCGCTTTCGGTAACGCCCAAATGCAAAACGTATCCCAAAGATTTGAGTTTTCTGTATGTATCAACGGTTGTCCCGACGTCGCTCGACTTCGCGGATACGACTATGTCGTAAAAACCGAATTTTTCGAGTAATCCGACGTGCTTTTTCACGCTTTCCGCAAGCGCGTCCGCGCCGAATCCGTACTTGGCGGAAATATCTTTATCGAGCGAGCCGGAATTTACGCCCACGCGTATGGGAATACCGTTTGCCTTGCAGGCGTCGACTACTTTCTTTACCTTGCTCTCGTCGCCGATATTGCCCGGATTAAAACGGATTTTGGCAAATCCCGCGTCAGCGCAGGCTACGGCAAGCCTGTAATCGAACTGAATGTCCGCAACCAGCGGCATCGTCGTGGATAAAACGAGCTTTTTGCATACCTCGACTTCTTTCATGGACGTCACGGCAAGGCGCGCTATATCGCATCCCGCGGACTGCAACGCGAGAAGTTGAGTTTTGGTGGACTCATAGTCGGCGGTGTCGGTGTTGGTCATCGACTGCACTGCCACGGGATAACCCCGCCCTATTATGATATTTCCGATTTTTACCGTAGAATTCATGATTTCCCTAACTCAGCGCAAAATGTAAAATATCTATCACTAAGACGAACGCGAGCAAAAATACTATTCCGAAAGTATGGATATAGCCCTCGATCCGCCTGTTTATCGGCTTGCCGCGTATCCACTCTATCGTCGTAAACACGATTTTGCTTCCGTCGAGCGCCGGGATAGGCAAAAGGTTAAAAATTCCCAAATTGCTCGCCAGTAGCGGCAGTAAAATAAATATCGAACGCCAGTTGTTTTGCGCCATTTTCGCCATGGCGTCTATCGTGCCGACGGTCCCCGTCATTTCCGTGATTTTGACCTGTCCGGTTACCGTCATCCATAGTGATTTGATAATCATAAATGAAAGCTCGAACGTATATGGAACGAACTCTTTGACAGCCATCGTAAACGATCCGCCGTACTCGAAAGACGAGATATTGAAGCCGATCTTGCCTTTCGCTTCGCTTCCGTCTTCATAAACGATCGTTTGCTTGGTGACCGTAATTTCTTCCTTCTCGCCGTCGCGGATAACGGTCAGCGTAAGCGTGTCGCCCGCCGCGGTTATCAGTTTGCTGTAATCGTTGATCGCCGAAAGAGGCACTTGATTTACCGCGACGATCTTATCTCCCTCATGAACGGCAGGATTGTAAGGGTTGCCGTGCGTATCGGTCGCGACTTTGCCCACCACGGGGTACGACGCACCCACGATAAGAACGAATAAAAACGTGAAAATAAAAGCCGAAATAAGGTTGAACGTTCCGCCGGCAAGCAAAACGAGAATCCTTTTCCACGGTTTTTCTTTGTTAAAAGCCCGTTCGTTTTCGTTGCCGTTTTCGTCCGTATCGTCCTCAAACGCGCAATAACCGCCCAAAGGAATCGCGCGAAGGCTGAATTTTTCTCCGGTCTTTTCGTTGGTTTTCGACAGAATATTCGGGCCGAAACCTATTGAAAACTCATTGACCTTGAATTTAAGCGCCTTCGCTACGATATAATGACCGAATTCGTGAATAACGATCATAACGAGCAGGATCACGATAGCCAACAAAAAGAATAAAATGTATCCGACAGCTCCCTGCATTTATCTCCTCAATAATTCCGCATAATCCGCGTACGTTTTCCGCGTCGTCTCGTTAAACGTCGCGTAAACGTCTTCTATCGCGTCAAGAGCGTAAAAATCCGTCCTCGAATAAACCTGCGACACTAATCTTTGTATATCTCCGAATGTGATTTTGCCTTCCAGAAACAGCGCTACCGCCGCTTCGTTCGCGGAGTTGAGCACGCACGACGCGTTTTTGCCGCGCTTTAAGCTGTCCTTTGCCAAAGCGGGAAGATAAAACAGCTTCTCATCGGGCTTTTTGAACGTCAGATCCTTATCAAACACAAAATCCGGAGTCGCCGTTTCGTATCTGTCGGGGTAAGTGAGCGCAAGTTGAATGGGAAGTTCCATAGTGGGATTAGACATCTGCGCTATGATCGCTCCGTCCTTAAACTTGACCATCGAATGAATTATTGACTGCGGATGGATTATATAATCGATTTTTTCGCAATCAAAAAGCCATCTCGCCTCGATGATCTCGAGTCCTTTGTTCATCATCGTGGCGCTGTCTACCGAAATTTTGCGTCCCATTTTCCAGTTGGGGTGCGCAACGGCTTGTTCGACGGATACCGAATCGAATTGCTTTTCGTCGGTAAAGTCCCTGAAAGGACCGCCGCTCGCGGTAAGAATTATCTCGTCAAGATCTTCGCGCCTGCCGCACTCAAGGCATTGCCAAACGGCGCTGTGTTCGCTGTCTACGGGAAGGATCTTTACTCCGTTGCGCTTTGCGTAATCGGTCAGCAGTCCGCCGGCGCACACAAGCGATTCTTTGTTGGCAAGAGCGACGGTTTTGTGGAATTTTACAGCGGCAAAAACTCCTTTTAATCCCGCCGTTCCCACTATCGCGCATACGACGGTATCGACCTGAGCGAGGCTTGCCGCCTCCTCCGCCGATTGGGGACCGTACTCCACTCGAGCGCCGTATGAAGTCGAAAAAGCCCCCGCTTTATTTTCGTCGCAAATACCTATAAACCGAGGTTTAAATTCCTCGGCTATTTCTTTAAGTTTCGTCAAATTGGTGTTGGCGGTGATCGCGATCACGCGGAATTTTTGCGGATAACGTCTTACGATATCCAGCGTTTGCGTTCCGATCGAACCCGTGCAACCCAGAATCGCGAGATTTTTCATATCGGTACCGTTATACAATGATTTTGAAGATCCAGAAAAATGCGAAAATGAATATTCCTGCGACGAGCACTCCGTCTATCCTATCCATAAAGCCGCCGTGTCCCGGCAAAATATTACTGTAATCTTTGACTCTGCAATATCTTTTTATGTACGACGCAATGAGATCTCCCGCCTGACAAGCTATAGATACGCCGAGCCCTACGAGCATATAAAGGATAACGTTCGGCCACGTTCCGTCAAGAATAAGACTGAGCCCGAGGAAATTTACTTTGCACAAAAAGTACAGCGCGAGTCCGCCGATAAGTCCGCCGACAAGTCCGCCGATCGCGCCGGAAATCGTCTTTTTGGGGCTAACAGAAGGGGCGAGTTTCGGTCCCTTGAGCATCGAACCCACGAAAAGCGCCATAGAATCGACAAGAGAAGTGACACCGAACGCGTAAATTATCCCTATACCGCGATACGCGGCGCCGAGATAATTGATCGCGAGAAGATATCCGAGAAGCGAAAGCGGGTAAACCATGATAAAAAGAGTGCTCAGGACGTTTGCCACGGTCGTTTGCTTGCTGAACATCGAATATACGAAACATACTACGAGCATGATCACAAGCGACGCGAACATCGCCGATATTCCCCACTTGTCCTGTCCGTAAAAGTTTGCCACGCGAAAAACTGCATACCCCAAAACGACCTGCGCGTAGACGCATACTTTGATGGGTGCGGCAAATCTGTTTGATATTACGCGGATCATTTCGTACGACGCCGTAAACATAAAGACAAGTACGAGAACGTCGTAAAAAATCGGGTTTACCGTCAAAGCCGGTATTATCAAACCCAA
>CACZPH010000021.1 GCA_902783025.1 uncultured Eubacteriales bacterium
GATGATGGGCGAGGCGGTTATTCTTTTCCGTCCCGAATTTGCCGTCAACCTCGATTATATCCAAAAGCAAAGTATGCAGCACTTCGACAAGTCCAAGTTTATCGGCGCGCAAATGACCGCGATACTCGAAAATAAACTGTGGATCACCAACGCCGCCGCGGCTAACGAAAAGGCAAAGCGTCTTGCCGGATTATTAAGCGCGAAAGGCGTAAAATTCGCCTACCCGGTTGAGAGCAATATGGTCTTCGCGATACTCGACGAAAACACTCTTGCGAGAGTAAACGAAAAGTACGATCTCCACTACTGGAACGCTCGGGAGCGCAGCGTGCGCATAGCCCTCACTTACGCCACCGAAGACAAAGATATCGACGCGCTCGTAAAACTCATTTAAGTTTGTTTTGCGCGATACGTATCGCTCAAAACGCGTTTTTTCAGCGCAAAAGCATAACAAAAATCCCGCTTGTGATAAGCGGGATTTTCAGTCTATTTCAAGCTCGTCGGAGCGGAAAACGTCGTCGTCGAGAAACTCGAATACGCTCATTCCGAAGCCGCGCGCCAACTTATATACGGTCGTGAGCGTTACCGTTTTGCTCTGACCGTTAAGTATCCTGTCCATATTGCCGTGGACTATGCCCGAATCGCGTTCGAGGCGGTATTGAGTTATGTTTTTAGCTTTGAGAAGCGCGATCGTTCTCTTAGCCACCGCGTCGTTGATTGTCAATTTTCGTATCTCCGTACTGAATTATATACCATAAGTTTACCAGTAAAACGAAGACAAAATACGCCTTTATTTAGGCGTAATCGCTTGCGATAAAACGATCTTTGGTGTATAATATAACTATCGGCGGTACGGAATATGATCAAAATTGCTTTTTGCGGACATTCGGATTTTTCCAAAAGCGGTCAAAATGAGCGAATGCTGACTTTGATCGAAGGACTTGTAGGCGGAGAAGACGTCGAATTTTATAACGGCTACCGCGGCAATTTCGACTGTTTTGCCGCGGAGTGCGTAAAAGAATATAAGAGCAAGCACGCCAACGCGAAAAGCGTGTTTTTCACTCCTTACCTTAGCGAAAACTACAACGGAAACGTGGCGAAAAGATCGTTATTTGACGAGATAGTTTACCCCGGACTTGAGGGAGTACCGCTCAAATTCGCCATAGTGAAGCGTAACGAAGTAATGATCGAAAGTTGCGACGTCTTGATATGTTATATCAAGCGGACTTTCGGCGGGGCGTACAAAGCGTACGAATACGCTCGGAAAAGGAATAAAAGAATCGTATTCTTCAACTAAAAATCCCGCTTGCGGTAAGCGGGATTTTCTTTCGTTATTTTTGCTTTTTCGGGATCAATAAGCCTTGCCGAAGTAGATTTTGAATTTGGCTTTTTTGCCGCAAACGCAGCACTTATCTCCGCACGGAGTCTGATCGAAAGGCATATTGCGCGACGAGATCTGATACTCGTCCTTGAGTTTGTCTTCGCATTTTCTGTCGCCGCACCACATGGTGAGCGCGAAGTTTCCGGCGTTTACCGCCTCGACGAGTTCGCTTTCGGTGCTTACGGTCTTGACGTGCGACTCGTTGAAGGCGAGCGCCTTGGCGTACATATTGTCGTTGATGTCCTTAAAGAGCGAAGGAAGCTTTTCGGCAACGTCTGAAAGCGGCATCGTAAACTTTTCGCCGACTTTGTCGCGGCGGGAGTAGGTGATAACGCCGTTTTCGATATCGCGCGGACCGAGTTCGATGCGGACGGGAACGCCTTTCATTTCGTATTCGTTGAATTTCCAGCCCGGAGTCTGGTCGCTGTCGTCGAGTTTTACGCGGATTCCCGCGCTTTTAAGCGAATCGAAAAGTTCGTTTGCTTTGTCGAGAACGCCCGCTTTGTGCATGGCTATCGGCACGATGACCGCCTGAACGGGAGCCACGAACGGCGGCAGGCAAAGTCCTCGCTGATCGCCGTGCGCCATTATTATCGCGCCGATAAGGCGGGTGGACACTCCCCACGAAGTCTGGAAGGGGTACTTATGCGTTCCGTCGCTGTCGAGATAGCGTATATCGAAAGCCTCGGCGAAGTTGGTGCCGAAGTAGTGCGACGTACCGGACTGCAAACTCTTGCCGTCCTGCATCATCGCCTCTATCGAGTACGTTTCTTTCGCGCCGGCAAACTTCTCCTTTTCGCTTTTTCTGCCCGCAAAGAGCGGAAGCGCGAGGACGTTTTTGCAAAACTCGATATATACGTTGAGCATTTTCAGCGTTTCTTCTCTCGCTTCTTCTTCGGTGCGGTGGAGCGTATGGCCCTCCTGCCACAAAAATTCGGAAGTACGCAGGAAAGGACGCGTCGTCTTTTCGGCGCGCGTAACGTTAGCCCATTGGTTGATGAGAACGGGCAGATCGCGGTAAGAATTTACCCATTTTGCGTACATTTCGCATATTATCGTCTCGGAAGTGGGGCGGACTACGAGTTTTTCGCTAAGCTCCGTATCGCCCACGTGCGTTACGAGATAAACTTCGGGAGCAAAGCCCTCGACGTGTTCTTTTTCGCGGGTGAGGAAACTGTAAGGAATAAACATCGGGAAGTACGCGTTCTGATGACCGGTAGCCTTAAATCTCGCGTCGAGTTCGCGCTGAATGTTCTCCCATATACCGTAGCCGTACGGACGGATGACCATGGTTCCCTTGGCGGGACCGTAGTCGGCGAGCTGCGCTTTGAGGACCACGTCGGTGTACCATTGAGGAAAATCCTCGCGCATATCGGCGACGTCTTTTACGAATTCTTTCTCTTGTGCCATGTTAGCTCCTTACGCGGGCAAAAAGCGCCCGCAAGTCTTTTGCTAACCTATTATATAAAATCCGCGCGCTTTTGTCAACACAAAAGGCAAAAATTTCGGCGGCTATCTTCGCGCCGAAAGGGCTATTTAGTTGACTTTTAGTAGAATATTAGTTATACTATAATTTGATTTAGGCGGCCGCCGTCCCCCCAAATACGTTTTTCGGCCGCCGGGGAGCAACTATGGAAAAAAATATCAGGCTATTTACGTCCGAGAGCGTTACCGAAGGACACCCCGACAAACTCTGCGATCTCATAGCGGATTCGGTACTCGACGAGGCGCTGAAGAGCGATCCTTCGTCGCACATAGCGTGCGAAGTATGCGCCACTACCGGACTCGTTATGGTAATGGGGGAGTTTACGACCGAGAGTTATATCGATATTCCCGCGGTCGTCAGAAAAGTAGTCAAAGAAATAGGCTATACCGACGCGCAGTACGGTTTCGATTATAAGACCTGCGCGGTGATTACGAGCATCGACGAGCAGTCGGGCGATATTGCCATGGGCGTAAACAGCGCGCTCGAAAACAGGCAGGGCGCCACGGACAAAGCCGACAGCGTAGGCGCGGGAGATCAGGGAATGATGTTCGGCTACGCGTGCAAAGAAACGCCCGAATACATGCCGCTTCCCATAACTCTCGCGCACAAACTCACCCGTCGTCTTACCGAGGCGCGCAAGACCGGCGAGATAGACTATCTTCGCCCTGACGGCAAAGCGCAGGTGACCGTCGCTTACGTAGACGGCAAACCCTCTTACGTCGACACGGTCGTGGTTTCCGCACAGCACGCCGAGGGCGTGGCGCACGAGCGCATCGAAAAA
>CACZPH010000022.1 GCA_902783025.1 uncultured Eubacteriales bacterium
AAGGGAAAAATTCATGCGGCGGAGCCGAAATTCATTTGCCCGAAAGGGCAAAATTCATTTTGCGTAAGCAAAAATTCACGGAGGCTTTAGCCTCCCCATGTCAGCCCGCAGAGCCTCTTCGCCCGCTTTAGTCTTCGTCTGACCCGCCATGCAAAAAAACCCGACTTAAGTTTTACCTTAAGTCGGGTTTTTGTATTAGTTATTTTTTACCGATTATTCGGCGACGTCCTCAGTGTTTTCGGTTTTTTCTTCCGAAACGACTTCGGTATTATTAGCCTCGGCAGCTTCTTTCTTTCTCGCAAAGGAGCAAACGAGGTTGGTAAGGATACCGAGGATAAGCGCGCAAGCGACTTCGGTAATCGTGATCTGACCGAAGTGAAGCGTCATTCCGCCTACGCCTGCGATAAGGATAACCGATACGACGAAGAGGTTTTTGTTGTCTCCGAGGTCGACTTTCTGGATCATCTTAAGACCGCTTACCGCGATAAATCCGTAAAGGGTTATGCAAACGCCGCCCATTACGCACGAAGGAATTGTAGCGAGAAGCGTAGCGAACGGTCCGATGAAGGAAAGCACGATAGCCATGATAGCGGTAAAGAAAATGGTGATTACCGAGGCGTTGCCGGAGATAGCCACGCAGCCTACGGACTCGCCGTAAGTGGTGTTGGGGCAGCCGCCGAAGAACGCGCCCGCGATCGAGCCTACGCCGTCGCCAAGCAGTGTTCTGTGAAGTCCGGGATCGGTAAGAAGGTCGCTTTCGATGATGGACGAAAGGTTCTTATGATCCGCGATATGCTCCGCGAATACGACGAACGCTACGGGAACGTAAGCGACCGCGATGGTGCCGAGGTATGCGCCGAAGCTTCCTACGTCGGCAAAGTCATATCCGCCGGAAAAAGCGGTAATGAAAGTAAAGTCGGGAAGCCACTTGATATTGTTGAAGAGTTCGAAGTTGATAACTTTGAGCGCGTCTACGCTTGCCGCGTTACCGATTACGGTAAAGATAGCAGCGACGATGTAGCCCGCCGCGATACCGATGATAAAGGGGATCATCTTGAGCATCTTTTTGCCGTAAACAGAGCAAACGATCGTGGTAAAGAGGGTTACGAGACCGCAAACGAGCGCAACGTATTGGTTGGTTTCAACGCCCGGAACGCTTCCGCGGAAGAGATCGCCGACAGCGTTACCCGCAAGCGAAAGTCCTATGATAGCGACCGTCGGTCCGATAACGACCGCGGGCATAAGTTTGTTGATCCAATTCGTTCCTACAAACTTAACGAGAAGCGCAATAAGTACGTAAACAAGTCCCGCCAAAAGAGCGCCGAGGATAAGGCCGAGATAGCCTACCGACATCGAAACGCCGCCCGCGAAAGCCGCCGCCATAGAGCCGAGGAAGGCAAAAGACGATCCGAGGAAAACGGGGCTGCGGAATTTAGTGAAGAGGAGATAAACGATCGTGCCTACGCCTGCGCCGAACAACGCCGCCGCGGTGGACATTCCGTTTCCTACGATCATGGGGACCGCGATAGTCGCCGCCATAATAGCGAGCAACTGTTGGAGAGCAAAGAGCAGAGTTCTGGGAATAGAAGGTCTGTCTTTTACGCCGTAAATGAGTTTCATACTTTTACTCCTTAATAAAAATGATTTTTGCAAACGAATGCAAAAATCCGTAAAAAAACACCTTGCTAAAAGATATAGCAAGGCGTAATTGCGTTAATCGTAGTCGTTCGTCGAATCTTGCCGATATCTCCGTATCGCTTTTAAAGATTTCGTATTCGTTTGTCGATAGTATAATAACACAAGATATGGGGGGATGTCAACGGAAATGGCACATTTTGTCGAAAAACTTTTTTCGCCGCCAATAAACATCGTGATGCTTTGTCAAACAACTCCCGACTGCGGGTTACGTACGCTTTAGTACGCGCACTTCGGAGCGGCTCGGACTTCCTCGATCTGCTTGCTTCTTCACGCCGAAAATTCGCTCTTATTGCCTCGCCTGCCGCCCCGTCTCGACCGCGAAAATTACTTCGATTTAACTTTGCTCGTATCCTCTCCCCAATGCTTTTTCGCGCCCGATATGGGGCGTGATGCTGTGTTAAGACTCCTCCGACTGCGGGTTACGCACGCTAATAATTATCGCATTATTGCGCAACCTACGATTATGGATAAAGCAAGCGAGTATCTGGCGGCGTTCGCGTCGCCTGACGAAATAACGCGCAGGGATTTCAAGAGTGCGGCAGGCGGAGGAAGCGTTCTGGTAAGCGCGGATTTGAGCGACTCCGAACAAGTAGGAAGACTTATCAAAGCGCTCGAAAATTTGCCGCGCAAGGTTTCTTCCGCTCGCGAAGTAGCCGCGGAATTCGTATCGATCGCGGAAGTAAAAACGGATTTAGGGTACGGCGAAGTAATATCGTCTCTTCTCGGCGGCGACGCGGTAATCGTTTTCGAAAGGATAGAGGGGAACGTAGTCGCCAAAGTCCGTAAGTACGAACGACGCGCCGTTACCGAGCCGCCAACGTCCACGGTCATGCAGGGACCGCGAGAGGGGTTTGTGGAAGACGTCAAAACAAATCTCAGTCTTGTCAAACGCAAACTTCGTACTACGGATCTTTGCGTAAAGAAGTTTACCGTCGGCAGGTTGACTTCCACCCAAGTCGCCGTCGCATACGTAAGCGGAGTCGCGTCGCAAGAGATAGTCGATCAGGTCGTTTCGCGCATAAGTAAAATAGACGTGGACGGGGTTTTGGACGTCAATTATCTTAAAGAATACCTTGAGCCTAATCCTTCTTCCGTGTTTCCGCAATCCGCCGTTACCGAAAAGCCCGACGTAGCGGTCGCGAAACTTCTCGAAGGGCGCGTCGCCATCCTGGTAGACGGGTCGCCTATGGTAATGACCTTACCGTTTATGCTCGTCGAAGACTTTCAGAGCGCCGAAGACTATTACGAACGCTCGGTTTTTTCGACTTTTTTGCGTTTTGTCAGACTTCTCGGAGCGATGCTCGCGGTGTTTTTGCCGGGACTTTACGTCGCGTTGCAGGTTTTTCATTACAGCGTGATACCGATACGGTTTTTGCTGACGCTGACGTC
This sequence comes from uncultured Eubacteriales bacterium, assembly GCA_902783025.1. Classification (GTDB taxonomy): domain Bacteria; phylum Bacillota; class Clostridia; order Christensenellales; family Pumilibacteraceae; genus RUG12826. The sequence goes on from CACZPH010000022.1 coordinate 3,088, forward strand.
TTCGGTAAACGGCATACCTTTTCGCCCGCTTTCTGAAACGCTTTTCGTGATATTCCTGTTCGAACTTATCCGCGAGGCGGGGATCCGAACGCCCAAAGCGGTCGGAATGGCTATGTCGATAGTCGGCGCGCTCGTGCTCGGCGACACGGCTGTAAAGGCGGGTATAATTTCCACGCCCGCCGTTATGCTTATCGCGCTCAGTTCTCTGTGTATGTATACCGTGCCGAATCAAGTCGGTACGATGAGTCTGATACGCGTAATATTTACCGTGCTCGGCGGCGTGGGCGGATTATATCTGCTTATGTGCGGCGGCGCGTTGTGTATATGGTACTTAAGTTCGCTTAACGGTTACGGCACCGCGTATCTGTCGCCTCTTTCGCCGTTGCAGCCGAGCGACCTTAAGGATTCGTTCGTTCGCGTATCGATGCGCAAAATGAAGCTCAGACCTTTGAGTCTGGCGGGCGGGAACAAAAGGAGGAGAAAATGACGCCTATTAATCGCGTTAGCGAATTTCAGTTCTGCGTTGTGACGTTTTTTTGCGCCATGGCGGTAAAAATGTTTATGCTTCCGGCTCTCGTACTCAAAGCGTGCGGAAGGGACGGAGTGGCGGTAATTTTCGTTTATCTCGTCGTAGAAACTATCCTTACCGCACTCGTCGCGATGGTACTCAAGCGAAACGAAGACGTAACTTTTTTCGGCTTTATGACCGCGTTATTCGGCAAAATCGGCGCTTGTATCGTCGCGCTGTTATTCGCGGCGTACCTTTTCGCTAAGTTGTTGCTTATGGTCGGCGAGATCAAAATATTCTTTTCGACGAGCATATACGACAATATATCATGGGAATTTATGCTCGTGCCGCTGCTTGCGGTACTCGTGGCGTTTTCGCTAAAACCTATCGGTTGTATAGGGCGCGGCGCGGAGATCTTTTTCCCGTTCGTTTCGCTCGGCGCAATAATTCTTTCCTTATTGCTTATCGGCAACGTGCCTCTGTCTAATCTTTTGCCGCTTTTTACGGACGGCGCGGGCAAAACCGCGGACGGAGTGCTGAAATTTCCGCTATGGTTCGGAGACGCGTCGCTTTTGTGCGCGTTTTCGGGCAAAGTGAAGCCTAAAGGTAATTTTGTGCTTAAGGCTGTGATCGCGCGCGCTATAGGATCGCTTATCGTTATGTTTTTTACCGTCATAATGTTCGCCACGTACGCGGACGTGACGGATTATATCGATTACGGACACAACGTCAGCAGTATGACGCAGTATTCGTTGGGTTCGCAGGAGTACGGAAGATTCGATTATCTCGTTTATTCGTGCTGGATGTTCGCGCTCTTTATCAAAGCGGCGCTCAATTTCAGGACGCTTTGTAACTGCGTCGGATTCGTCGCGGCTAAAGCGAATAAAGTCGCCGTTTCGCTTATAGGCGCGTCGATCTTATACCTTATTTCGACTTTCGTTTTTTCGTCTCCGTCTCTTCTGTATGATTTTTGTTCGGGACCGGCAAGGATCGCTTTGGCGCCGATCGGATTACTGATCCCCGTCGCCGTCGTGATCGCGGCTTTTGCCAAATACGAAAAAGCCAAGGAGCCTACCGAAGGCGAAAACGCGAAAAACCCCGTACGTATCGCCGAAACCATGCAAAGCGAGGCAAACGATGGCTAAGAATAACCGTCGCCGGGAGGCGTTTTATCGCGCGGCGTGGCTCGCAATCGTGCTGTTTATCGCCCTGATTTTTTTTGTTCCCTCGTCTCTTTCCAAGCAGCCGCAAATACAAAACAAACTTCTCGTTACGGCGTTGGGGCTCGACGAAACGGAAAGCGGGATAAAAGTGTCGTGCGTGGCGGTCATGCCGACCGGAAAACCCGATTCGTCCGTAACTTCGCTTGTCGTAGGGCATGAGGGCGCAACGATAGGCGAATGCGTGAGCGCTATCAGTTCGGTTTACGGCAAAGACGCCGAACTCGGCCTTTGCGGATTCGTGCTTATCGGCGAGAGCGTAAAAGGCGACGTAACGGATCATTTGGGCTATCTGCTTTCTTCCGCGCGCATAAGTCCGGGCACTTATCTCGCCGTTACGGACGGAACCGAAGCCGAAAAAGTCCTTTCTCTCGCGGCCCGCGAGCATCCTTCGACCGCCGGAATACTGTCGTCGATAGTCGACTACAATTCCAAGTCCGGCAATATCACGACGAAAACGCTTCTTGAGTTTATTGCGGGCAGGCATTCTCCGTCGGCGTTATCGGTTTTGCCTTGCGTGCGCCTCGACGACGTAAAAACGAAAAAGGCGGAGGAAGAAGAAAAGGAAAAAAGCGGCGAAAGCGTAGGCGAAATGCCCGTGCGCGATCTGACCTTTTCAAGAGTGTTCGTAAAAGGCAAACGAGCGTTTGATCTTAACGGCGACGAAACCGCGGCGCTCAATCTTTCTTCGCGCAATCTTACTACCGGGCTGACCTTTCTCGAAGAAACCGAAATAAACGGAGTAAAAGCAGAGCGGACCGTCAGCCGGTTTTATTCGACAAGTTGCGGCAAAAAAGTTTATTACGACGAAGACGTGCCGAAAGTCAAAATGGATATCGACGTAAAACTCGAACTTACCGATCATCGTCCGACGCTGAAGTTTGCGAAAGAAAAGGGAATAGACGAACATGACGCCGTCCGCGCGCTCATTCCGAAATACGCCGAGAAGCTGAAGCGCGATCTCGAGGCTCTTGTCGACAAAAGCAAAGCCGAAAACGCCGATATATTTCTCGTATCCGACGATTTTTACAGATTTTGTACCGCAAAATATAATATTGACGCAAAAAAAAGCGAC
>CACZPH010000023.1 GCA_902783025.1 uncultured Eubacteriales bacterium
GTCAGCCGTCGCCGCCCCTCGATTGCGTACGCCTTAGTACGCGCACTTCGGAGCGGCTCGGACTTCCTCGACCTGCTCGTATCTCGACCGCGAAAATCTCTTCGATATAGCGTAGTGGTTTTCAAACGTAAAAATTCTTCGATTTAGTTGGGAGTCGTCCCACGCCTCGCGCCTCGTCTTGCTTGCGTCTGACCCGCGAAAATTTCGTTGTTTTAACTTTTCTTGTATTTCGCCCGCGAAAATTTCGTTGATTAAACTTTACAATTATCAATCGGAAAACCGACTTGTTTTTAAGCCGGTTTTTTTGTGCCCAATAAACATCGTGATGCTTTGCCAAATAACTCCCGACTGACTTGTATCTCGTGCGCGAAAATTTCTTCGATTTAGTTGGGAGTCGTCCCACGACCGCCCGTCGTCCTTATTTCGGTACGCGCAAAGCGGTATAATACAGTCGCAAGACAAAAAACGGGAGAATATTTATGGCACAAAATGACGTTATAGAATTGTCGAGCGACGTTAAGGTGGCGCGGGGAGAGGGCGGAAAGTACTTTTTGACCTATTACGGCGTAAACAAGCGTATAGGCGCAAAGTCGGTAATGAATAATCTCGAGCATCTCGACGCGCGTTTTCACGCTAAGACCGACGAAGAGGTAATAGCGCGGGCGCAAAAACTTTTTCCGTATTTTCGCGACGGGCGCGAATACTATCTTGCCACGGCTTGTCCTATGCAGGTTTTGCTCGTCGTCAAGGCGTGCGAGCAATGGGGCGCGGAGGAGGCGCGCGTTTTTCTTGCCGCGATAGGACTTGATGAATCGGGCGTGCGAGAGAAGACTATCGACAGTATATCGTTTGCCGAATGCTACGGCTCCGACGGCGACAGGTACAGACTTTGTATCGTCGTTTCGAAAAACGCGAAAGACGAAAAAAAGCTATACGTATTGCATAAACCCGATACCGACTACGTTGATTTCCGCGACGGCGGTAGACGGTTTCTTTCCCCCGCCGCGGCAAAAAAGTTAAGCGAGGCGATCCGGGAATTCTGCGAGCAGATCGGTCGCGCATACGCGGAAGATTCGGACTTTGGGGTAGTATATTCGGATTGGGGCGAAAAGGGCGACGGTATTATGCTGCTGAAAGTTGGTGAGAAGGGCGCTTGCGAGCACTTTATTATCGGCGAGCGTTCGCACCGCGGCGAAGGGCATATTCTCGACCTTATCGTACACGAAAAGCAAGAGATCGCGGCAAAGAAATACGCCGACAACGGCATTGCCTATCCCGTCGAGCGGTGGTGGAGCGACCATGCAACCGAACCCGCGCCGCTGAGCGTCGTTTCCGATACGAGACTTGCGTGCGGCAGGGATTTTCCTCAAGGTACGCTCACCGTACTCGAGGCGAAACTTCTCGCGTTCCTTTGCGCCTCGGGAAAGAAGTACGAGTATCTCGACGTTCTCTCGTATCTGGGGCTGGCGACAAAAGCGGATACGGACTATCTCGAGAGCGTGGACGGGCTCAGGCGGTATCCCGCGGAGTACTCGCGCCTGACAGCGGATATGGCGGAAGAAATAACGACCTTCTCCAAGCATGGTTTCGGCTCGATGTTTTCTCCCCCTCAGGAAATCGTTCGCGGTAAAATCCGTATACGCGGCACGGAGTACGAATTCAGGTGGGTAATAATCCGCGAAAGCGAATTTTACCACACAAAACGCCGTTTTTCACGTCTTTTCGCCGTCAGCCGTTATGGAGTGCTGGACGAAGAATCACGTATCGAATGCGACGAAGCGCTCGCCGCTAAACTGGACGAGATAAGCCTTAATTGTCCGTTCGACGTAGCGGTTGTTAAGTAAAATCCCCTAAAAAGCCTTATCGCCGAAACCGACTTTCCCGTAAGGTCGGTTTTTATTATTCTTTTTATTTCTTTCCCCTTTCCTCTTATTATTCCGAGCGCAGCGAAGAATCTTCGGGAAAGAAATGCCCGCACCGCTTATTCGGAATACCGTCGCGGAATACTGCCCGTACTTTTCCCGTTTCATTCCGCCTCTCCGCCCGAAAAAAAGCGGTTTTTCCCACTTAATTTTTTTAAAAAAAATTTTAAAAAATATTTTGCCTCAAAACGTTTGACTTTGATTGACATTTCGTGATATTATATTAAAATGCAGTATTATGCGCCTTTTGGGAATAAAGCGGGATTTTACCGCGCTTAAACCTATGGTTTAGCATAATATGCGCACAACGTAGCAAATCAAAGCAAGGAGAAATCTTAATGGCTGTCAGAACTATCAAGAAGGTCAGGTACGGAAATACCGAACGTCATTCTTTCGCGCAAGTGAAAGACGTTTGCGAAATGCCGTATCTCGTAGAGGTGCAGAAGGATTCTTACTGCGACTTTATGCGCAACGGCATAGGCGAAGTGTTCAAGGACTTCTCTCCGATCAAGGATTACAGCAACAAGCTGGAGTTGTATTTCGACGATTACAAGCTCGAAATGACCCCCAAGTATTCCGAGAAGGAGTGTAAGGACCGCGACGCGACGTACGCCGTACCGCTCAAGGTAAACGTGAGACTCGTCAACAAAGAAACGGGCGAGATCATGTCGTCGCAGGAAGTATTTATGGGCGACATACCGCTTATGACTCCCAACGGCTCGTTTATCATCAACGGCGCCGAACACGTAGTCGTATCGCAGCTCGTTCGCTCTCCGGGCGTTTACTTTTTGTTCGACAAAGAGCAAAAGACCGGCGTAAAATATTTTAACTGTACCAATATTCCGTCGGGCGGCGCATGGCTCGAGTGGCAGGAAGACGCCAACGGCGTGCTTTGGGTGCATATCGACCGTCAGCGTAAAGTTCAGGCGACGGTGCTTTTGCGCGCTCTTTCTTCCATTGCCAACGAGAAGACGGACGCTCCGTTGCCCATTCTCGAAAGCTTCAGAGGCGAAGACAAAGCTTTCATGACGGACGAGCAGATCTGCGCTCTTTTCCACGACGAGCCTCTTATCAGATCGACGTGCGAAGCGGATCCCAACAAGACCGAAGAAGACTCCCTTAAGGAACTCAACCGCAAACTCCGTCCCGGCGAGATCCCGAATATCGATTCGATCCGCCAGTTTATCAAAAACCTTCTTTTCGAGCGCCGCAGATACGACCTCAGCAAAGTCGGCAGATACAAATACAACAAGAAACTCGCGCTTTTCCGCCGTATGACCGATCAGGTAGCGTACGAAGACGTTATTTCTCCGGACGGCGAACTCTTGGCAAAGGCCGGAGACTATATCGACGAAGGCTTGGCTATCCGTATTCAGAACGCGGGCGTAAACGAAGTGGCTATTCAGCTTTTTGACCGCAAAGACCTTGCGGGTAACGAGCGCGATCATTTCGTCGTAATGGGCAACAACCACGTGGATCTTACCGATTACATCGGCTGCAATCCCCGCGAATTGGGAATTACCGAAAACGTTTATTATCCGGTTCTCAGACGCCTTCTTGTCGAGAGCGAAGGCGACAGAGAAACTCTCAAGGAACTTTGCAAGCGCAACGCCGATCTTCTCGTGTTCCGTTCGCTCGTCATCGAAGACGTGCTCGCAACGATGAACTATATCATGGGCTTGCGTTACGACATAGGCACCTGCGACGTTATCGACCACCTCGGCAACCGCCGCGTAAGATCGGTAGGCGAACTTTTGCAGCGCCAATTCCGCATCGGTATCGCAAGACTCGAGCGCGTAGTAAGAGAGAGAATGCAGATCCAGGGAGATTCGGAGCCCCCGACTCCCCAGTCGCTTATCAATATCCGTCCGGTATCGGCGGCGATCAAGGAATTTTTCGGATCCAGCCAGTTGTCGCAGTTTATGGACGAAACCAACCCGATTTCCGAACTCACGCACAAGCGTAAACTTTCGGCGTTGGGCCCCGGCGGACTTAACAGAGAAAGAGCGTCGTTCGAAGTGCGCGACGTTCACTATACGCACTATTCGAAGATGTGCCCGATAGAGACGCCCGAAGGACAGAACATCGGACTTATCACGTCGCTCACGTCTTACGCTAAGATCAACGAATACGGATTTATTACCGCTCCGTATCGTAAGGTAGACAAAGTAAACCACATTATCACCGATCAGGTCGAATACCTCGACGCGGACGAAGAAGACAAGTACGTTATCGCTCAGGCAACCGAAGAGATCGACGAAAAGACGCATTGGTTCGTACACGACCGTATTCTTGCGCGTCACCGCGAAGACATCGGCGAATTCTATGACAGCGATATCGATTATCTCGACGTTTCGCCCCGTCAGATGATTTCCGTCGCGACCGCGCTCATTCCGTTCCTCGAAAACGACGATACGCACCGCGCGCTGATGGGTTCCAACATGCAACGTCAGGCGGTACCGCTGCTTGTGTGCGAAACGCCTATCGTAGGCACCGGCATCGAGCAAAAAATCGCGTACGACAGCGGCGTTATGGTATGCGCACGCGTAGGCGGAACAGTTAAGTACGTGGACGCGCGCACGATAAAGATCATCGAAAACCCCGACGAGACCCCGCTCCACACCTTCGGCGACAACAGTCTCGAGATCATCGAAAACTGCACGCGCGAAGTTATCGACGGACAGACGGTAGCGACTTATTCGCTCCGCAAATTCGTCGGCTCCAACCAAGGCACCTGCATAGATCAGAAGCCCATCGTCAACAAAGGCGACGTAGTCAAGGCGGGACAGGTCATCGCGGACGGACATTCCACCAAGGACGGCGAACTCGCGCTCGGCAAGAATATTCTCGTAGGCTTTATGAGCTGGGAAGGCTACAACTACGAGGACGCTATCCTTATCAGCGAAAGAATTGTAAAAGACGACCTTTTCACTTCGATCCATATCGAAGAATACGAACACGAGGCGCGCAACACCAAGCTCGGCGACGAGGAGATCACGAGAGATATCCCCAACGTCGGCGTTGACGCGCTCTGCAACCTTGACGAAAACGGTATCGTCCGCATAGGCGCGGAAGTACAGTCCGGAGATATTCTGGTAGGTAAAGTTACGCCCAAGGGCGAGACCGAACTTACTCCCGAAGAGCGACTTCTTCGCGCTATCTTCGGCGAAAAGGCAAGAGAAGTGCGCGACACGTCTCTTCGCGTTCCGCACGGCGAAGGCGGTATCGTAGTCGACGTCAAGGTATTCACGAGAGAAAACAAAGACGAAATGGCTCCCGGCGTAAACAAGCTCGTTCGCGTTTATATCGCTCAGAAGCGTAAGATAGGCGTAGGCGATAAGATGGCGGGCCGCCACGGAAACAAAGGTGTTATTTCGCGCGTGCTTCCGCAGGAAGATATGCCGTTTATGGCGGACGGCACACCGCTTCAGATAGTGCTCAACCCGCTCGGCGTACCTTCGCGTATGAACATCGGTCAGGTGCTCGAAGTGCATTTGGGCTTGGTAGCCAAGGCGCTCGGCTGGAAAGTCGCGACTCCCGTCTTTGACGGCGCGCTCGAGAGCGATATCGAGAACTTACTGCGCGAAAACCACCTCGGAGTCAACGACAAGGGCGAAGTCGACGGCAAAGTACAGATGTACGACGGCCGCACCGGCGAACCTTTCGAAAACCGCTCCACGGTCGGCTATATGTATATGATAAAGCTTAACCACCTTGTCGACGACAAGATCCACGCGCGTTCTATCGGACCGTACGCGCTCGTAACGCAGCAGCCTTTGGGCGGCAAAGCGCAGTTCGGCGGACAGCGTTTCGGCGAAATGGAAGTTTGGGCGCTTTACGCGTACGGCGCGGCTAACGTGCTGCAAGAGATCATGACGGTCAAGTCCGACGACGTAGTGGGCAGGACCAAGACGTTCGAAGCGATCGTTAAGGGAACTCACGACAACGAACCGGGTATTCCCGAGTCGTTCAAAGTGCTTATCAAGGAACTTCAGGCGCTCGCGCTGGACATCAAAGTCCTCAACGAAGAGCATCAGGAGATCAGCCTCAAGGAACTTATGGAAGACGAGCGCGACGCTTACGACGAGAAGCGCGACAAGGCGAAACGTTATACGTCCGAGGGCAACGGCGAAGCCAACAACTTCA
>CACZPH010000024.1 GCA_902783025.1 uncultured Eubacteriales bacterium
ATCTCCATCATCGGCACGTGCTTGTAAGCCGCCGCGTGGAACACTATCTCCGGCTTGTATTTGCGGAAAGTCTCGAGGACTTTGTTCTTCTCCCTGACGGTGCCTATTACGAGCGTATAGCGCGAAGTGTCGTACTTGCGCGCAAATTCCTGATTGAGGAAAAACATACCGTTTTCGTGATAGTCGAAAATAATGAGGTGTTTACAGCCGAAGTTGAGCGCCTGACGGCAAAGTTCGCTGCCTATACTGCCCGCGCCGCCCGTAACGCAAACGATTTTGTCCTTGACGGCAAGGTCCATAAGCTCCTGCTTTACCTTGAACTCTTCTCTGCCCAAAAGGTCTTCGATGCGGATATCCTGCAACGCGAGCGTGCGCTGCGAAAACTCCGCCGCGTCCGTTATGGTCGGCATTATCTTGATCGGAAGATTGGTCGCCGAACACTTATGGTATATAGCGCGAAGCTGAGATTTGCTTATCTCGTTGATGGCGATAAGAATAATGTCGGGCGCGAAGATCTTGGAGACTTGTTCGACTTCCGAAATCGGTCCTACTACTCTGACTCCGTGGATCTTAAGATTTTTCTTCGCGGGATCGTCGTCCAGGATAGCGACCGGGAAACAACCGTCCTTGGGATTGTTGAGAAATCTTCCTACGACGAGCGAGCCGCAAACGCCCGCGCCGACAATAAGCACACGCTGGATCTGCTTGTTTTTCTTGCCGTTTTTGCCGCCCTTGAAAAAGTGACGTACGGAATTGTAAATATTGTACGAAAAACGCCAAAGCGTGCTTAGAATAAGCGCGAAAAGACAATATATGACGATAAGCGCGCCGAAGTAGTTAAGCGTGACCATTCCCGTGATTTTGCAGTAGACCAAAGTGCCGTACTTGAACAATACGAGAACAAAAAGCGTCGCCATGTATGCGATAAATACCTTGATGAGTTCGAGCCTGCTGGCGTATTTCCACATAGCCGAATAACAGTCGAAAAGCGCAAGGCATATAACGCTGACGGCAACCGAAACTATCCAGCATACGAGCGAGAAATTCTCGAAACTCTTCCATATCTCATGAAAAAGCGGATTCCAGAAATACAGAGTGCGGGCAAGCCAATACGCTACGGCGCAAAGCGCTATGTCAAGAAAAACGGTAAGTATGATCTTGACCGCTCTCGGCATCCCCTTTTTTTTCTTTCGCAGATCCGAACTTAAGTCTTCGGTAGGATTTGTACTAAGGTTATTTTCGTCCATAAAACACTCTTTATGTCAGTTTTTGATAGTTTTTCGCAACTAAAAATCGGGTATGCATAATAATCTATCTTATTACATTATAATATAATACATCGCTAAAGTCAAGCCGTTTTGTAGATTATGCGCTTTACGGTTGACAAATCGGGAATTATGGTATACAATTTACAAAAATGAACGCGCTTATCGACAATATTCAATCTTTTCTCGCCTCCGCTTTAGGCTCGAAGGAACTCGTAATACTCGTTATTTCCATCCTTCCCATAGTCGAAGCAAGGCTCGCGGTACCTATGGCGTTCGCTTACGGTATGCCTTTTTACGAGGCTTTCGCGCTCGCCTTCTTAGGCTCGACCGTCATCGCGCCGCTACTCCTTCTCGTGCTTATGCCGCTGATACGGTGGCTCGCCAAAACCAAGCTTTTTCGCCGTATAGGTCAGGCGCTCGAGGACAGGTTTGAGCGCAAGTCCGAAAAAATCGATAAGAGCAAAAGCGAACGCAAAAAAATGCTCGCCCTCTTCCTTTTCGTCGCCGTCCCTCTGCCGCTGACCGGCGTGTGGACCGGATGCGCGGTGGGCTCGGTAATAGGACTGAAATACCGTAACGCGCTGATCTCCGTTGTCGGCGGAAATTTCGTAGCGTCGGCAATAATGACTCTGCTGTGCGCGCTCTTTCCCGAATACGTAATAGACTGGATAGTCGCCGTAATCGGAATAATAGCGCTGATCGCGATAGTGATCGTACTTATCAAAATATTTACCTACAAACCCAAAAACGCCGCTCAAACGGGAGAAAATCAACCGCAAAACGACGGCGGCGCAACGGTAAACAACGACCAAAAAGAGAGTGAATAACCGCTCTCTTTTTTTCGTCAAAAACCGCGGTTTACCCGATACGTATCGGGCGAAAGCGGCGAGTCGCCGCGGACGGAGACTAAAGCGGGCTGACTGAAAGGTGCGGCAAGTGTTCCGCTACGGTTCACTTTAGCGGCAATGCAATAATTCGAGTCCGAAGATCCTCACGCCTTCGGCTCAGGATGACAGCGGAGACGAAAGCGGACTGACATGGGGAGAAAAGAAGCCTCGATGAATTTTCCCCTCACGGGAAATGAAGAACAAATAATAAAAGACAAATAAAGAAAAAAGCCGGCGTTTTACTACGTCGGTTTTTTCGTTTTGATTATTTTTGATTATTGTAAAGTTAATTCGAAGAGATTTTCGCGTTCGAGATACGAGCAGGTCGAGGAAGTCCGAGCCGCTCCGAAGTGCGCGTACTAAGGCGTACGCAATCGAGGGGCGGCGACGGCTGAC
>CACZPH010000025.1 GCA_902783025.1 uncultured Eubacteriales bacterium
ATTGTTTATGTTTGATACATAATACTTTACTTTTACTCGTATAATATTATCTTTTCATTTAAGTTATTCAGTTGTCAATGTGCGAATCGCGACTGACTATAAAAAAAGCATACCCGATACAAAACCCGATATAAGTATTGATCCGTATGCCAGCGGTATTTAGTTGCTAAATACATGGTCAGTTGCAAGCCGTCAACGAGTGACAGCCTAAATATAATATCACAAGGTAAAAGACTTGTCAACTGTTTTTTTGAAAAAAAATCAAAATTTAAAAGAAAAAAGCCCAAACTTAAGACTTGGACTTTTTTGCGCGCGTATTTCAAAAACGCCGCGACTAAACTAAATAACGTAAGTTTCGCCTTCTTGCGCGCGAATAAGTCCGAGTTTTTCGGGCTCTCCGGCGTTTTGAGCGGGCTCGTGAGTGCAAATAACTTTCGCTCCGCTTTCGGTCGAAAGCGCCTTTGCCTGCTCAACCGTCATGTGCGGACCGGTAAAACCGTCTTTTTGCATGGCGTCGGCAAGGATCACGTCCGCGCCGCGGCAAAACCTTACGAGTTCGTCGCAATATACGGTGTCGCCGGTATATACGAAAGTTTTGTTTTCGCCGCGGATCTTGACGGCGTACGACGTTACCGGATGCGGCAAACGGCAAAAAGTAAGCCGGATCCCGCCGATCTCGATTTCGTCGCCTTCGTCGTATTCTCTTACGTCGTATGCTTTTGTCGCGACTATTGCGGCGGCAAGGCCTTTTTCCTGACGAGCGGGCATAAGAAGGGGGAGTTTTGCCTTAAGTCTGTACGAAAGCGTAAGAAGGTCCGCGCTATGGTCGAAATGCGTATGCGACAGCGCTATCGCGTCGAGCTTTTCCACCTCGCAGTACCCGTCGATTTTGCTTAGTATCCCGCAACCGAAGTCGAGCATGAGCTTTGCGCCGCCGCCTTCGAAAAGATACCCGCTCGTGGCTCCGCCGTCTTTCGGGTACGGGCCGTATTTTCCTATTACCGTCAATTTCATAAAAAATTCTCCGTGTTTTTTGTGCTTAAAGTATTGAAAAAAAACTAATTGTATATTATAATAGTAACGTAATTTACCTGCGGTGTTCGAGACAGCGCAAAAATTATATCCGCAATTATAAAAAGGGATTGCTTGTACGCGCAAGATATGTCATGCCTAATCTCGCACAGGGTGCGACATCAGATGGAAGACAGAATATTGCGGTCGGCTTGCCCACCTGCCAACGGCGGGTTTATAATATGCGTACGACGGCACAGGCGGGTTTATTTCGTTAAGATAACGGCTCTTGGACTACCCAAAAGCCGTTTTTCTTATTACTTTCTGCACAAAACCGCTATATCGGAGATCCGTATCTCGGAATTCTCCTTGTCGTACTTCTTGCTTACGGTGATATCTATCGCCTTGACCTTGAGAGGCTTCGTTACCGCTATCGCCGAGCCGCCCTGACGCATAAACTTTTTGTCTGTATTTACGTTGTTTTCGTCGCATTTTACGCCGCTTACGTATACCTGCTCGCCGTTGTCTAACGTATAAACTATCTCGTCCACGCTCTTGAACGCGTACTTGTAGTCCGCGCTGTTGTATACCATTACGGCCTTGACGGTCTGAACGCTATCGAACTCAAGACGGATCTTCGCCTCGCCCTCGAAACGCGCTTCCTTATCCCAATCGAATACCTGCGTGGTAAACACGTCGTCGGTAAGATACTCTTCGCCGCTAAGCGCGTTGGACGAAACGCGGGCAAGGTTTGCCTTGTTGACGAACTTGGAGTTTACGCGCGCGTTGGGCTGAACCGACGCGGTGGGACCGTTGCCGACAAGTATATCGTAGCCGAGTTTTTCGTTGCGCACAAAGTGCATTTTGTCTACGGCGATGACTCTGCCCAAAAATCTGCCCTGCTCGTCGTGCGGGCAAACGGGATTTGCGTGCGCGTGATATACGGCGATTATTTCGCCGTCGGCGTACGCGAAGTTATGGTGACCGGTACCCGCCATATAATCGTTGGTGGCGTTGATGCCGAGCGCGGGGTTGCCTACTTCGCG
>CACZPH010000026.1 GCA_902783025.1 uncultured Eubacteriales bacterium
TGCAGGAACGTCCAGAAGCATCACCAACACCAACAACTACGTGATCTCCGGAAAACTTGATATTACGGATTGCACAGGCAACTCGCATGTCGTATTTAGTTTCAACGGCAATAATAATCGTATCCTTATTTGGGATCAGAATGGAGACAAGAGTTACAACCTCGGCTATGCCTTTAAGGGCGCTTATGATCAGAAGCCTTCTGTCGGAGCGGCAACTTGGGTGGTTACCGACGAAGGACTTACTTTGACTTGGAAGATAGCTATCATCGACGGTACGATGTACTTCTACGTCAACGACGTTCTTCAGATCAAGTACGTTGATATGCTTACCGATATCGGCACGGTAACCGGACTTGTTATGACGTCCGAAAAAGTCGACTGCAAGTTCTACGATACCTCGCTCGTTCATCCCGAGTACAAGGCAGATCAGTACAACACCGCTAAGGCGGCTATCCTTGCCGACGAAAGCACTCCTGTCGTTACGCTTCCCAACGCTTAACGCTATAACGCTCAACAGCAAAAACACGAAAAACCGACGCAGGTTTGCGCCGGTTTTTCTCGTTTTTCGCTTTTTCGCGCCCGATATGTGGCGTGATACTGCGTTAAAGGGAGCCTGCACTTGCTTACGTACGCTAAAGTACGCGCGCTTCGTGCCGGTTCCCTTTGCCTTGTCTGCCACCCCATCTCGAACGCGAAAATTTCTTCGAATTAACTATTCTCGTTTTTCGGCGGCGAAAATTTCTCCGATTTAACTTTGCTCGTATCTTGACGGCGAAAATCTCGACCTGCTCATATCTCGAACGCGATTTCTCGTATTTTTTGTTCCAAAACGACCGCGCAAGGCACTTGACAAACCTTCTTCGCGGTATTATACTTGACAATCCTCACATAATTAGTGTATAATATACGATGGTTTAGTATGAGATACTATACCCGATAAGAACAAATCAAGGAGACGAAGGCAAATTGTCTAAGTACACGGACGTAATTTTCGAAATAGAGGACGCGTTTTTGTCGCCCTACGCGCAAAAGTCCAAGGACACGCGCGGCAGGCTCGTACCCATCGAGCCGTCGCTCACGCGTACCGAATTCGCGCGCGACAGAGATCGCATAATCCATTGTAAGGCGTTCCGCAGGCTCAAGCACAAAACGCAGGTTTTTCTCGCGCCGGAGGGCGACCATTACCGCACCCGTCTTACGCATACGCTCGAAGTCAGCCAGATAGCGCGCTCGATAGGCAGGGCGCTGAGGCTCAACGAAGACCTTATCGAGGCGATAGCGCTCGGACACGACCTTGGGCACACGCCTTACGGACACGCGGGCGAGCGCGCGCTCAACTGCTTTACGCACTTCGAGCATAACGAGCAGTCGCTGCGCGTAGTGGACAAACTCGAGTACGACGGCAAGGGCATGAACCTTACTTTCGAGGTGCGCGACGGCATTCTCAACCACACGAGCAAAGGAAACGCAGCCACGCTCGAAGGCAAACTCGTGTCCTGGTGCGACCGTATCGCGTATATCAATCACGATATCGACGACGCGATCCGCGGCGGCATAATCACAAACGAGGATATTCCGGCGCATTTCCGCGAGATTTTCGGCGACAAGACGGGCAAGCGTATCGACAGCATGGTAAACGACATGATCTCCAACAATTACGGCAAGAACCAAGCCGAGCCCAGTCCGGTATTCAAAGAAGAGATCACGGCTTTGCGAACCTGGATGTTCGACAACGTATATTCGTCGCCGATAGCGAAGGGCGAGGAAGGCAAAGCGATCGACATGATCAAGTTCCTTTACGAGTATTTTTACGCGCATAAGGACAAGATACCGAGGGAATTCCTCGATATGGATTCCACGCTCGAGCAAAAAGTCTGCGACTATATCTCGATGATGAGCGACACTTACGCGGTGCGCGTTTACGAAGATATCCTTATTCCCAAGAGCTGGTCCAAGCTCTGATCCGAAACTAA
This sequence comes from uncultured Eubacteriales bacterium, assembly GCA_902783025.1. Classification (GTDB taxonomy): domain Bacteria; phylum Bacillota; class Clostridia; order Christensenellales; family Pumilibacteraceae; genus RUG12826. The sequence goes on from CACZPH010000026.1 coordinate 1,974, forward strand.
TCCCCGAAAACGGAGCAAAATCGTGGCAGAAGAAGATTTTCGCGAATTTATTGACAAGGTACTGAGCCGCGTTGACATAGTCAACGTTATTTCGCGCTACCTTCCGCTCAAGAAGAAAGGCAAGACGTATTGGGGATGCTGTCCGTTTCACCACGAAAAGGAACCGTCGTTCGCGGTCAACGAAGTAGGTCAGTATTACCACTGCTTCGGCTGTCACGAGAGCGGCAACGCCATTTCGTTCGTCCAGAAGCTCGAGAGCGTAGACTTTATGGACGCGCTCCGCATGGTCGCGGAAATGGCTCAGCTCGAAGTACCGCAGTTTAAGCGCAGCGGCGACAAAACCGTGGTAGACAAGAGAAAAAAAGACAGGCTTCTTTCCCTTCTTCGCGAGGCGGGCAGGCATTATTACGACAATCTTTCGCGCCCCGACGCGGAAATCGCGCGCGAATATATCCGGCTTCGCGGACTGAGCACGAATATCGTGAGGCGTTTCGGACTCGGCTATTCGGTAGACGGTCAGGAAATGCTCGACTTTCTTACTTCCAAGGGCTATTCGCTCGCCGAGATACGCGAGGCGGGTATCGCCGAAATAAAAGGCGACCGCCATTACGACGTGTATTACGGCAGACTCATTATTCCGATCATCAACGTTTTCGGCGAAACGGTAGGTTTCGGCGGCAGGCTTTTGGACAAAGAAACGCATATTCCCGTCAAGTACCGCAACACTTCGGCAACGCCCGTGTTCGACAAGTCCAGAATTATCTTCGGCATCAACCTTCTCAAGAAAAAGAAACAAAAAGAGAAAATAAATTACGTAATAATGACCGAAGGATATATGGACGTTATGTCGCTCCATCAGGCGGGATTCGACACGGCGGTAGCGAGTATGGGAACGTCGCTTACTTATCAGCAAGCCAAGTCGCTCAAAAACATCTGCTCCAACGTATTCATCTCTTACGACGGCGACAGCGCGGGACAAGCCGCGACTATGCGCGGGCTCGATATTCTTGCCGATTGCGGACTTAACGTCAAAGTCGTATCTCTTCCGGACGGGCTCGATCCCGACGACCTTATCAAGCAGCGCGGCAGGGAGGCGTATCTCGAACTTCTCAAAAAAGCCGACACTTTGCCGGCATTTAAGATCAAAGTTCTGCTTACCCGCCACGACCTTAACGCTCCGGACGGCAAATCCAAGTTCGCGGTAGAGGCGATGAAGGTCATCGCGGCGCTTACCAACCCGGTCGAAAAGGAAGAATATCTCAAGCTTATCCGCGACTATACGGGCTATTCGATGGACGCTTTGCGCCAGCAAGCCGGCATATCCGAAAAGGAGATCGAGAAAGAAAAGCAAGAGCAAAACGCACGCTCCGCGCCGCAAGAAACCGAAAATAAACCGGAAGTCCTCGATCCGGCGGAGTTGTTCGTCGTGGCGTCAATAGTGCATTCTCAGCCGTACGTTACGGACGAAGACGTTTTTGAGTTTCTCACCTCGCCGCTTCTCAAGGAACTTTACTCGGCGGCGGTAGACAAGAGGCGCCGCGGCGAAAAAATCAACCCGTCCGCGCTGTATTCGCTCTTTTCTTACGACGTTTCGCCTGTGGTAGGGTACGAATTTATGGCGGGCGACGACGAAGCGAAGTACCGCAGTTGTATCGTCAGGATCAAGCAAGCGTATTACACGGCGCAAAAAGCGCGGCTTTCCGAGGAGTACGCCAAGGCTTCCGACAACGCGAGCAAGCTCAAGGCGCTTACGGCAATGCAGAAAACGGACGAAAAAATCAAACAGTTAAAGTACGGCGATCTTTGATCCCCTCAAGCGGTCGGCAAAACCGACAAAGGAACGAAATAAAACATGGAAAAAACACCCAAACAAACCGAAAAGAGCGGAAGCGCGTACAAAGTCCTTTCACAGCTTATGGCTATTTACAACGAGGAAGGGTATCTCTCGCGCGAAAAGGTCAACGCGGTGCTCGCGGATATCAAGCCCACGAGCGAACAGGTCTCGGACATTATGGCGGGACTTCGCGCCAATAATATCGTTATCGGCGAAAAGCCCACGGAAGAAAAAGCCGCCGAGGACAAGCCAGAAAACGCCGAAAAACCCGCCGAAGAGCAGGGTCCCGTCGAACTTTCCGAGAAGATCCAGAACGAGATCAAACGCCTTATCAAGGTCGGCAAACAGCACGGCAAACTCACTTACGACGAAGTCGGCGAAAAGCTCGCCGTCGTATGCGAAGCCAACGCCCGCGAAATGGACGAGGTTTTCCGTATTCTCGACGAGAACGGCATAAGAGTCATCAACAATTCGGAGGACCTTCTCCATGACGATATCGACAAGATCATGGCGGAGATCTCCGTCGACGATCCGGTCAAAGTATATCTCAAGGACATCGGCAAAGTAACTCTGCTGTCCACGGAAGAAGAACTCGAACTTTCCAAGCGCATGATGGCGGGCGACGAAGAGGCGAAAAAGCGCCTTACCGAAGCGAATCTCCGTCTCGTCGTGTCTATCGCCAAGCGCTACAACGGCCGCGGAATGCTCTTTCTCGACCTTATCGAAGAAGGCAATCTGGGACTTATGAAAGCGGTCGAAAAATTCGACTATACGCGCGGATTCAGGTTTTCGACGTACGCGACGTGGTGGATAAGACAAGCCATCACGCGCGCCATCGCGGATCAGGCGCGCACAATACGAATCCCGGTGCATATGGTGGAAACGATCAACAAACTTTCGCGCACCACCCGCGCGCTCGTGCAGAAATTCGGCAGAGATCCTTCGCCCGAAGAGATCGCCGAAGAAATGGGCATTTCGCCCGAACGCGTTCGTGAGATACAGCGTATCGCGCTCGATCCCGTATCGTTGGAAACTCCCATCGGCGAGGAAGAAGACTCGCACTTGGGCGACTTTATCGAAGACGATCACGCCTCGTCGCCGCAGGACGCCGCGACCTTCTCGATACTCAAAGAACAGCTTATCGCGGTACTCGACACGCTTACCCCGCGCGAGGAAATGGTTCTGCGCCTGCGTTACGGCATCGACGACGGACACCCCCGCACGCTCGAGGAAGTAGGCAAGGAATTCGGCGTAACGCGCGAGCGTATCAGACAGATCGAAGCCAAGGCGCTCCGCAAACTCCGTCATCCCCAGCGCAGCAAGAAGCTTAAGGATTATGTCAACTGACCGTATCGCCGCGATAATAGACTTTATTCCGGCTTGCAAAACGCTTGCCGACGTAGGTTGCGACCACGGTTTCGTCGCCGCCGCCGCGGCAAAAAAAGCCGACAGAGTTTACGCGACGGATATAAGCGAAGAGTGCCTTGCCAAAGCGCGCCTTAACTGCATGGGGCTGAATAACGTCGTTTTCGTCCTGAGCGACGGGCTTGACGGCGTGGAGAGAGTCGATTGCGCCGTGATCTGCGGCATGGGCGGCAAACTTATCGCCGAGATTTTGTCGCGCATAGACTACAAGCCTTATCTCGTGCTCGGACCGCAAAAAAACGTCGATTCTTTACGCGCGTTTTTGTCGAAGAGCGGCTACGAAATAGTGCGCGACGAAGTGGTTAAGGACGGCAGGAAATTTTACGATATAATTTGCGCCCGAGAGGGCAGGCAGACGCTTGACGAAACGCAGCTTAAAGAAGGCGTGTTTTACAAAACGCCGTCGCCTGCGCGAAGAGAAAGGTTAGAGCGGAAACTCGTATTCTTTTCGACGCTACCCCCGACGGAAAGCAATTTACAGACGATTTATCACATAAAAGAGGCGCTCAAATGGCAAAACTAAGCGAGATAATACGTATACTTGAGAGGATCGCCCCGCTGTCCGAAAGCGAAGAGTGGGATAACTGCGGACTCAATATTGACGGCGGCGACGACGAAGTAACCGGGATCGCCGTTTGTCTCGACGCTACGGAAGACGCGATCGCTCAGGCGGTAAGAGAAAACTGTAATCTCTTGGTAACGCATCACCCTCTTATTTTTTCGCCGCTCAAGGCTGTCGCTCCCGCCGCCCCCACGTATCCCGCTATCCGAGCGGCTATCCGAAACCGCGTTTCCGTTTACTCGATGCATACTTGCCTTGATTCCGTGAGCGGAGGCATAGGCGACGAAATGGCGGCGCTGTACGGCATACGCAACCCCAAAGCGCTCGACGGAGAAAAGGAAGGGTTGGGCAGAGTCGGCGCTATTGCGCGCACTTTAGTCAAAGACCTTGCGAAAAAGACCGAAAAATTATTCGATTTTCCCGCTTTTGTGTGCGGAAACGACGAAGCGGAAGTAGACGTGCTTGCGGTCATCAACGGCGGAAGCGCGGACGAAGAACTCATTGCCCGTGCGGTAAAGCAGGGCGCGCAGTGCGTTATCACCAACGAAATCAAACATCACATAGCGTTGTACGCTCAGAGCCTCGGCGTTGCGCTCATAAGTTCGAGTCACTTTGCTACGGAGAGATTTTATATCCCCGCGCTTGCCTTAAAAATAGAAAAAGAAATCAAAAAAATCAAAGTAACGATATGTGAGGAGAGCAATCCCCTTCACGTCGTCAAATAAGGAGAATTATCATGGATCTGGACAATTTGTTGGCTTATCAAAAAGCGGATATGAGACTTCGCCGCATCAACGGCACTTTAGCCGGCGGAGAGAAGAAGCAGAAAGTGGATTCTATCCGCGCGGCTTACAGCGAGGAGAGCAAACGCGCGGTAGCGGCGGAAGCGAGCGCCACGCAGATAATGAACGCTTACGCGGAAGCGGAGAGCCAAGCCGACGAACTTATCAAGCGTGCGCAGGAACTCGGCCGCGAAGACGGCAACGACGAAACGATCGCCCGGCTTGCCGCCGTCAAGGAAGAACTCGCTAAGATCTCGGCGACGCTCGCGTCTTTGAAGGCTCAATCCGAAAAGGCGCTTCGGGCGTACAAAACCGCGCAGGAAAACGGCAAAAAATACCGCGCGCAGTACGAGCAGGCGACCAAGGAGTATAACGAGGAAAAGTCCAAGTACGGTTCCGAGATAGCGACTCTCGAAAAAGAAGTCGTCGATCTTCGCGCCAAAGTGGACGCGAAACTTCTGGAACGTTACGATTCGCTTGTCGGTCAGCGCATAACCAATCCGTTTGTGGAGGCGGCGGGCTCTAACAAGAGTTACAGTTGCGGCGGGTGTTTTATGGCGCTGTCGCAGAGCCTTGCCGACACGCTTGAGAAAACCGGCTTTTGTCAATGCGATTCGTGCAAACGCATAATATATAAAAAATAACACAGCGGAGCAGTGAAATGAAAAAAATCACGAAAGCGGTTATTCCTTGCGCGGGAATGGGCACGCGCTTTATGCCGATCACCAAGGTTTTCCCGAAGGAACTTTTACCGATAATAGACACGCCGGTTTTGTCGTACATCATCGACGAGGCGGCGGAGAGCGGAATAGAGGACGTTTTGCTCGTAATTTCGCCTCTTAAGGAAGATATACGCAAGTATTTTACGCCCAACGCCGAACTCGAAGACAAACTTCACGCGGCGGGCAAAGACGACGTGGTAAAATTACTGCGCAACGTTTACGCCAAAGTGAATATTACTTTTGCTTACCAATATTCTCCGCTCGGAAACGGCGACGCGGTTTACCGCGCTAAGCCTTTTACGGGCGACGAACCTTTCTGTCTTGCCTGGGGCGACGATCTTATTTACGCCGCCAAGCCCGTAATGGGACAGCTGATAGGCGCGTACGAAAAGTACGACGCTTCGATCATAGGCGGGCAGTATATTGAGAGCGACGATATAGTCAAGTACGGAGTCGCCGACATAAAGAAGAGCGACGGAAGAGCGCATCTTCTTCGCGGAATAATCGAAAAACCGGCGCTTAGCGAACTTACGTCGCGTATAGCCTCGTTGGGCAGATACGTAATCAAGCCGGAAGTTTACGCTGCTATCGAGAATACGCCCAAAGGCCGCGGCGGCGAAATACAGATTTCCGACGCGCTCAACGCTTGCTGCAAAGAAGGAGCGGTTTACGCTTACGAATTCGAAGGCAGGCGGTATGATATGGGCGACAAATTCGGCTCGATCACCGCGCAGACCGAATTCGCGCTCAAAAACCCTGAATTCGGCGACAAATACCGCGAATATATCAAGGAACTCGCTTCCAGACTATGACGTTATTGCTCAAGAATTCGTTTATTACCGATTCTCTCCGCACGCGTTCGGTCATCGCTAGGCGAAAAAACGTGCTGTTCGACGTGGTTACGGACAGTCCGGAGGATTTTTGCGACGCGAAAAACGTAAAACCTTACCTTATCGCCAAGCGCGGCGTAAAGCTGAGGGGCGACGTGTTTTTGCCGTCGCTCGAAGACGAAGAAACAGTCGACGCGTGCGTGGAGCACAAGTTCGAAACGAACGGCAAAATCATGATCTTCGCTTGCTCCGATCTGTACGGCGCGGGGCTCATTGAGAGCAGGTACAAACTGTCTCCGATAATGCTGTTGCACAAACTCGGACTTTTAGGCGGCTCGACCGTAGTAGGCGGCAACTATCTCGATCGCGACGACCTCGAACTTATGGCGCAGGAAGGCGCCTCGCTCGTGTTGCTTCCGTCCTATTCGATGGGATACGGGCTCGGCGCGCCGCAGGCAAGTTTTTGTCTTAAGTACGTTAAGTGCGCTTTGGGTACGGCGGATTGCAAGTATAATCCGAGCGGCGATCTGCTTTTGGAGAGTTATCTGTTGCGCCTTCAGTCCGCGCTCAACGCTCACGACGAAACGGAGTTTTCTCTTCGTCAGGCTTACGAAATGTGCGTAGACAAGGGCGACGAGAGCGAGTTTTTGCGCGAATTTTCCAGATACGCGCGTATAAATTGACATGGCAACCGAGTTTATAATAATCCGTCACGGCGAATCCGTGGCAAACAAGCGCGATCTTTTCGCCGGAACGCTCGACTTAGGTCTTACGCGTATAGGCAGAAAGCAGGCGCGTATCACCGCGGCGTGGCTCAAGCGGCGCAAGATAGACGCCGTGTACACGTCGCCTTTTCCCCGCGCTTCGGCGACGGCGATGTATATTGCCAAAGCGAAAAAACTTCCCATGCGCGTATGCGACGGCATAAAAGAAATCGATAACGGTATTTACGAAGGCAAGAAGTTTTCGTTCGCTATGTTCGACGACGATCCGAGAATGAAAGGCAAACTCGACGACTTCGCCGCGTGGGATTTTACGGGCGGCGAAACGGTAAAGGGCGTAGCCGCGCGCTTTTACGCGGCTATGGAGGAGATCGCGAAACAAAACGAAGGCAAAACCGTGGCGATCGTCACGCACTCGACGGCGCTCGCGGCGTTCGTTTCGCTGGTAAACGCGGACGGCGATTTCGACGAAATGTCGCACGCCGGCACCATACCCAACGCCTCGCTGGTGTTTTGTCGGTACTCGGCGGGTAAATTTCACATCGACGAATACGGCTTTACCGATCATCTCAAAGGACACGTGACTAACTTCAAGGATCAATTATGAGCACTCAATTCATCATCGTAAGACACGGCGAATCCAAAGCCAACAAAAAGCATCTTTACGCGGGTTTGTACGACCTCGGACTCACCAAAAACGGGATCAAACACGCCAAATACGCAGTCGAGGGGCTGAAAAAGCGCCATATCGACGCGGTTTACACGTCGCCTCTTCCGCGCGCGGAAGTAACGGCAATGTATATCGCCGCGGCAAAAAAACTCCCTCTGCACGTCGAGTACGATCTTCACGAATACGATTTCGGCGTGTATGACGGCAAGCCGTATAATCCGCCGCAGTCTTTTATCGACGAGGGCGACGAATATATGGTTACGGCTTATCGTGATTTCCGCAAATGGAATTATAAGGGCGGAGAGAGCGTAAAGAAAGCGGCGTATCGCTTTAAGGCGGCGCTCGAAAAGATTGCGAAGGCAAACGACGGCAAGACTGTGGTTATCGTCTCGCACGCGGCGGTTTTGGCGTCTTTCGCCACATTTAACTGCGCGGACTGGGACGAGGACAAGCTTATTACCAAGGAACACGTTCCCAACGCCTCGTTTACGTTCGTTACGTACACTAGCGGCAAATTCGATATTACCGATTACGGTAATTGCGATCATCTTCACGGCAACGTTGTGAGGTTTAAGCTATGATAACGCATTTTTTGCTCGTCCGCCACGGACAGAGCGTATCCAACAAAAACAAAGTGTTCGCAGGGCAGAACGATATGCCTTTGAGCGATTTGGGCGAGGCTCAATCCGAGGCGCTTGCGCGCAAACTCAAGGACGAAAAAATCGATTACGTATATTCGTCTTCGTTGTCGCGGGCTTATTATACCGCCATGCCTACCGCGTGTCAAAAAGGTTTATGCGTGTGCGGAGCGGACGAGCTGAGAGAAGTGTATTTTGCCGAGTGGGAAAACAAGTCGACCGATTATCTGACGGCTAACGGTTCCGACTATCCGAAGTGGAAAGAGCGTACCGCCAAATACTGCTCTAGGCACGGAGAAACGCCGAAAGAAGCGGGATTACGATTCGAAAACGCGCTCAAAGCGTTAGTGAAAAAAAGAGAAGGCAAAACCATTCTGGTCGCCTGCCACGGAGGGATAATAAACGATTTTTTGTGCCGTATCGGATATTTCGATTACGAAACGGCGGATCACGACTGCGTTCCGCGCAACGCCTCGGTAACGCGCGTGGACTATGACGGCGAAAGCTTTTCGGTAAAGTCGTTTTCCGAACTTCCCGACGAACAGGACGTGCAGCCAGGCGGAGACGTATTATGACCGTAGACGACGTCGATATTATCATTACGCGCAAGCGCGTCAAGCGCGTAACGCTGAAAGTCGTGCGCGGACAGGCAACGGTCGTTTGTCCGCTTTTTTATTCCGACGTCGAGATCCGCTCCTTTGTGCTTAAGAATATCGACTGGCTCAAAAACAAGATGTCGGCTTATCGCGCCGCGCCCGCGGTATCTTTTGCGGACGGCTCCGCGGTGCCTATGATGGGAAGGAATTTCCCCGTCGCGGTAAAGACCGGACGCAAAAAGGACGAAGTCTTTTTGAGCGGCGGCGCGCTCGTGTTCGCGCTTAAAACGGACGACGAGGAGAAGAAAAAGAAACTTTTCGCCAAGTGGGCGCGCGAGCAACTGGGCCGCGTTCTCGACAGGAAGATCGCGGAGTGGAGCGCTAAAACCGGACTCGTTCCCGCGGGCTACAAAATTCTCGATATGCGTTCGCTGTGGGGCTCGTGCAATATACGCACGCACGAGTTGCACTTTAATCTCAAACTTATTTTTCAGCCGGTCGGGTGCGTCGATTACGTCGTACTGCACGAGCTTACGCACCTTAAATATCCGCGCCACGACAAGGCGTTTTACGAGTGCGTTTCACGCTTTATGCCCGACTACAAAGCGATCAAAAAACGGCTTATCATGTATTGATTTTCTCTTTACCGTTCTATTTCCGGGCAAGCCGAAATAGAATATAACGAATTATCGTTTTGAGGTGAAGGAAATGAAAAGAAAGATAGCCGTTTTTATTTTTGCGTTTATCGCGGCGTTTACTCTTACTGGTTGCGGCGGCGGTAACGGTTACGATCGCGTCATATCCGAGATCAGGGACGTCAGGCTCAGGGGAGCGGCGGCGGGCGTGACGATCGACGCGTGTTCCGGCGAGCGTGAAGCGGATTACCGCGTCGACGGCGTGAGCCACGATCGCAAACCTTTCTTTATTTTGTCCGTCAAGGGCGTCGGACCGGGCGCGAAATATTCGTTCGATCTCGAAGGAAAGACGTACGAAGGGACTCTCAACAAACATCCCCTTTCCGACGAATATATCGCCTCGTTCGACTTTAAGGTAAAGGATCCCGTTACGGTAAGCGTGGAATACGCGGGCAAAAAAACCGACGTGGAACTTTCCGACGCGGTACCGAACGCCATGGATTACGGCAAAACTCTCGCCAAAGCGAAAAAAGAGCTTGACGCGCAGATCAAAAAGAATTCCAAGGACGGAGTGTTCGACGGAGAAGTGTATTTGCGCCTTATTCCCAACCCGGTCGACAACGACGGAAAGTATTACTGGTACGCGGCTTTTTGCAAGAGCGAAGACCAATGTTTTTCGGTTTTGCTCGACGCCGAAAGCGGAGATTTAATAGCCAAAAAAACCGAATAAATCCCGGACTATCGCGTTTTGCTTTGACTTCGAGCCCTTTATGTAGTATAATTGACTTAAGAGGAGCGCGATGGAAAAAGACGATATCAAGTCAATAATACGGACGTTTTGCGCGGCGTTTGCGTACTGTCTTACGTTTGTCGCGCTTGTCTTAAACGCGCTGTTTTTCGCGTTTCCGTCCGCGGCCGTGGATTTTTACGATAACGCGGGTTACGGCGAGCGTTCGTACGCGTACGTGAAACTATTGGCGGCAAACGGCGGCGAAAGCAATCTTTACAGGGCGGCTTCCGACGCGATAAGACTCGGCAGAAAAGTCGACGCTTTGAAGTTCTGCAAGAAGTATCTTACCGCGGTCGGTAAAGACGAGATCTGTGAGCGCGACGCGCGCAACCTTAAAGCTTCGCCGGCGAGAGCGTACGACGTATATCTTTATTCGATCAAAAACTATTTTGCGGTTTACTGCGCGACTTCCGGCGCGGGGATATGGAACGGCGAAGCGTTTGTGCCGTCGGATTCCGTTTTACGTGATTTTTCAAGCAGAAAAGAAGCCGCGATCGCGCTCAATCAGTCCGTCGCGATAAACGGAAACGTCGACGCCGCCGCCATCGATTACGTACTGAGCGGAGAGGAGGAAGGACTGGAAAGACTTTTTCTGCTCAAGAGCGCGCTTGCCGCCTGCGAGTATTCGGGCTACTCTCCCGACGTAAACGGCAAAAGCATACAGACAGCGTACCGCGACGCTTTCGACGAATACTGCGCGGAAGAATAACAACGAAAACAATCAAAAAACCGTTCCTTGGGTCAAGGAACGGTTTTTATTTTTCCGTTTTATTTTCAGAATACGAGTTTGCTTTCGATAAAGGCTTTGAGGTCTTCTATTTTCATGCGCTCTTGTTGCATCGTATCTCTGTCGCGCACGGTCACCGCGCCGTCTTCCAAAGTGTCGAAGTCGACGGTGACGCAGTACGGAGTGCCTATTTCGTCCTGACGGCGATAGCGCTTGCCGATAGAGCCGGACTCGTCGTAATCGACGTTGAAGAACTTGGACAACTCGTCGAAAACTTCGGTCGCCTTTTCCGAAAGTTTTTTGGACAGCGGCAGTACCGCGCACTTAAACGGCGCGATAAAGGGGTGGAAGTGAAGCACGACTCTTTCGTCGTTTTTCTCCGCGTCGATGACTTCTTCGTCGTACGCGTTGCACAACAGCGCCAGAACGCATCTTTCCACGCCGAGTGAAGGCTCGATGACGTAGGGGATATATCTTTCGTTCGTATCCTGATCGAAGTAGGTAAGATCCTTGCCCGAAACGGTCTGATGGCGGCTAAGGTCATAATCCGTTCTGTCCGCGATACCCCACAGTTCGCCCCAGCCGAAGGGAAAGAGAAATTCGAAGTCGGTCGTAGCCTTGGAGTAGAAGCTGAGTTCTTCCTTTTCGTGATCGCGAAGTCTGAGGTTTTCGGGTTTTATGCCCAAAGAAAGCAGCCAGTCGCGACAGAAACTTCTCCAGTAGTCGAACCACTCGAGGTCTGTGTCGGGTTTGCAGAAGAATTCGAGTTCCATTTGCTCGAATTCGCGCACGCGGAAAATAAAGTTGCCGGGCGTGATCTCGTTGCGGAAAGACTTGCCTATCTGACCGATACCGAAGGGGAGTTTTTTGCGCGCGGAACGCTGAACGTTTACGAAATTCGTAAATATTCCCTGCGCGGTCTCTGGACGCAGATAAACGGTGTTTTTCGCGTCTTCGGTAACGCCCTGGAAGGTCTTGAACATAAGATTGAATTGTCTTATGTCGGTAAAGTTATGCTTGCCGCAGGTGGGGCAAGGGATATTATTGTCGTCGATAAAGGCTTTGAGTTCGGCTTGACTGAAGGCGTCAATCGGCTTTTCCGTCTTATTGCCCGTCTTTTCGAGCCAGTCTTCGATGAGCTTGTCCGCGCGGAA
>CACZPH010000027.1 GCA_902783025.1 uncultured Eubacteriales bacterium
AGGGGTTTGTAGTGAACGTTGCACGCTATCTCGCGGCGCGCCATCTCGGTAATGATCTCGTTGCGTTCTTCCATGCTTATTCCGTTTACGCGCGTGAGATAAAGATGCCCCGACGACGAATAATCGTCCGCGTAATGGCGCAAAACCTCTATGCCTTTGCCGGCAAAAGCCTCGTCGTATCTGCCGACGATTTCTTTGCGGCGCGCAAGCATTTGCGGATAGCGCTTCATTTGCGCAAGCCCGATCGCCGCCGCGACGTCGGTAAGGTTGCATTTGTACCACGGGCCCACTATATCGTATTCCCACGCGCCGAGTTTCGTCTTAGCCAAAGCGTCTTTGCTCTGACCGTGAAGCGAAAAGAGCTGAAGCGTATGATACAACTCTTCGTCGTCGACTCCGGGTATGCTCTTCCATGTAAGCGCTCCGCCTTCGGCGGTCGTAAAGTTCTTGACCGCGTGGAACGAAAACGCCGAAAAATCCGCTACCGAGCCGATTTTTCTTCCCTTGTACGTCGCGCCGAACGCGTGCGCGGTATCGGCGAGCACCACTATGCGGCCAAAAGCCTTTTGCAAGTCGGTTTTGGGTGCAAAAAGCGACTTTTTGCGCTCTACGATCTCGAATATCCTGTCGTAATCGCACGGAATGCCCGCAATATCAACGGGAATAACGGCTTTAGTTGCCGGCGTGATAGCTTTTTCCAAAGCGTCGTAGTCAAGATGCAAACCGCCTTGAGCCACGTCGACGAGTACGATTTTCGCTCCTACGTGTTCGATTACCGAAGCGCTCGCCGTGTACGTGTATGCGCTCGTAATAACTTCGTCGCCTTTTCCTATTCCGAGAAGCCTCAAAGCAAGCTCGGCGCAAGCGGTCTGAGAATTAAGACAAACGGCTCTCGCCGCGCCGGTAAAAGAGGCTACCTGCCTTTCGAGTTCTTTTACTCGCGGACCCGTCGTGATCCATCCGGATCTCAGCGCGTCGCAAACTTCGTCTATTTCCGCTTGAGTAATATCAGGCGGTGAAAACGGTACTTTCATAAACGCTCCTTAAGTCGCGGCGCCATAATAAAGCAAGCCGCGTATATTAAATATATCACTTATTACCGATTTTTGCAAGGGAATAACGCTTTTTGCCGTAATTTTGCGCCGCTTGAGATGACGAAGCGCTGACGGATAATATAATATATTGCTCTTAGCGGCGCGGAAGAAGCGGGATTTTGGATAAAAACGCGCAAAAACGAAGAAAAATTTTCATAATTTTTTCACGTATTTATAAAGTTTTGTTCGACTTTGAGTGAAATAATGATTATAATATATATGAAAACTACAAAGAAGAGGCAAATTTATGAAGAACAAATCAAAATTATCGCTTAAGTTTTTTGCCGCCGCAGCCGCCGTCGCACTATGCTTTAATCTTTTAGGCTGCGGACAGACCGAGACGGTCAGGGAAGTCGCCGTCGTAAGCTATGAGCAGACCGAATCGACCGTTTATTCCACTACCGCGCAGGTCGTGGCGAACGTCGCGGACACCGTCGTCGAGATACGGACCGAATCCGTTACCGCCAAGTGGGGCAGACAGTATATCGTTTCGGGCGCGGGCAGCGGCGTGATAGTAGGCAAAACGGACGGCGCGTACTATATCGTTACAAATAATCACGTAATAAGCGGAGCAAGGGAAATCACGGTAAGCACGCGTTCGCTCGCTCAATACGACGCTACGCTCGTGGCTACCGACGATTCGGCGGATATAGCGGTAGTTAAAGTCGTAACGGACGATACGCTCGCGCTCGCCACGTGGGGAGACAGCGACGATCTGCAGGTAGGCGAAGACCTTATCGCGATAGGCAACCCGCTCGGAAGTCTCGGCGGAACGGTCACGAAAGGTATTTTGTCCGCCACCAGCCGTAATATCACCGTAGGCTCGTACACAATGAAACTTTTGCAGACCGACACAGCCATCAACCCCGGCAATTCGGGCGGCGGATTGTTCAATATGCGCGGTCAGCTTATCGGCGTTGTCAACGCCAAAACCACCGACGAAGAGATCGAAGGCATTTGCTTCGCCATCCCCGGAAACTACGCCAAGAGCGTTTATTCCGATCTGATGCAATACGGATATATCAAAGGCCGCGCGACGCTGGGTATCACTCTATCCGAAGGCAACGTTTCGACAGGCGGCATCAACGCCCAAAGTCAGTCGATCGTCTACGTTACGGCGGTAAACGACGCACCGGACAACACCTTCCGCCTGTACGACAGGATCTGTTCGATCAACGGCAAAGCCGTTTCGTCGATCGTCGAATATAACGCCGCGCTCGCTTCCGTGACCGCGGGACAGGAAGTTCTCGTCGAAGTTTGCCGCGGTACGGTTTCGCAAAGCTGGATGGGCAACACGATATCGTTCGACTCCGACGTAACCTCCTTTACCGTCACCGCCGCCCAATACGGCGCGTAAGACCGAAAACCAATAAGTTTGCAAGAATGCAACTTCAGATAAATACAAAAATACAGCCCGCTATGCTTCGCAAAACGCGAAACGCAGCGGGCTTTTCTTATCCTCAAAAAAAGATTTCAGCCGTCGCCCCGCTTGACGACAGGGACGGAAATAAAATAATAAAAAGATTTAATTTTTCAGCGTAAGCGTCGAAGAGTTGCTTTGCGACTGAATAAACCCTGACTTTGAGCGGAATAAAGCGAGCGTTTTGCAAAGTCGCGGCGCGCAATTTTTATATTGTTTTGTTTTATGCTTATTATTTTGCTGAGGGGAAATTTTTGTCGTCGACCTTGTAGGTGCCTTCGTCGCGGTCGTAAACGATTATTTTACCGTGTTCCTGCCATAGGAACGAACGCAGAAGCGAGACGTATCTGCGGAACGTCGACAGCGACATATGATAAGACGAACACCATTGGGACAGCGAAATCCCGTCGGTAATAATAAGGTCGTACATTTTGAGAAGAACGTAAGATTTGTTTAGCATTGTAAATCTCCTTTTCCGTTTAGTTTTCGGTGTGTCATATTCCGCGTTTTTGACACCCTTCAAAATCGTAACACGCCCGAAATATAAATTCAAGGAAATCCGTTAAGCGCAAACTGCTAAAAATGTCAGAAGGCGCTTAATTATTTGCAAAACGCGCTTAATTTTAAAATTTTTTTTGTTTTTTACCGAAATCTGAGCGAAAATTAAGTGTTTTTTGCTATTATCGACTTTTGCTCCGCACGTTTCTTCGTTCCGGATTTTGCCGCGGCGTAAACTTGCTTACCGATAAAATCACGCTCACGCAGAGCGAAAACGCGAAGTCGTTTTTGTGCCGCTTCCGGGGAAACGCCTGCAAAGCTAAGCGCGACGGCTCCGCAAAAAAACACGTAAAATTTTTTTTGCAACCTCGGCTAATCAGTCGACAATTCAAAAATATTGTGTTATAATAGGTTTCGGTTTTGGGCAAAACGCCCGATACCGGGAATCATTTGGGGATATACTCGCTTTGCTCGTGGCGTTCGCAAACTATGTTTGCTCGGCTAAGAGCTCAGTTGGGGCGACGCGTTAAACGAAGCGTCCGGTGAACGCTTCGTAGCCAAAGCCCGTGAGGAGCTACGCTCCGAGAGAGGGGCGCCGCCAGGCGTCTACCATAAAAGGCAAGTTTGCCTAAGTACAATTAAAGAAAGTAAAACCAAGTTTATTTGGGGATATAGCTCAGTTGGTAGAGCGTCGCGTTCGCAACGCGAAGGTCTCGAGTTCGAGTCTCGTTATCTCCACCAATGGGAACCGCGGTCGCACCCGTGGTTCCTTTTCATTTGCGTAAAAGGCGTTGCAGGGATAATCGTTAAGACAAAAGTAGCGGAAAAGAAAATTTCTTACGATTGGCTTACGAAACCCCGTCAAAACGGAAAGTTTGTAAAGAAAACTAAATAAGATCGATTTAAGGCGATAGAACGTTGATTCTACCGCCTTTTTCTATGCCTTTGATAAGTTTAACCGTCCGCTTTCTCGCCTTTCGTTGCCAGTTGTTATAGCACAGTGAAAAGCGGAAGTCAACAGCAAAAAATTCTTGCTACGACTTTTTATTGCAACAGATACCAACGCAACAATTTTTGTGTTTTTTCGTTGACTTCCGTGCTACTTACAATAACGCGAAAGATTTCTAGCTTTTCCCGGTGCTACCCCGTTTTTGCCGAAAGGCGAAAATAAATCGGAGGTAAATCCAAATAAAAAGAAAAATCTTAGATTTCAGCGTTATGAAAGAAGAAATCTCGCAAAACAATGTGCTTGAAATGGCAGAACTTATTGCCTTTATGGAACCTCGTTTCCAGATAGGCTACTTAGGAAGTCGCGCACAGAAAATGTATGCCGACTTATACGCCGATATTAAGCATAAAAACGAATTAGGCTATATGCTCAGCGATTCTTACGATTTAGTTTAGGAATGTGCATTATATCTTTGCAAAAATTACGGAAAACATTTGAACGACGTTATAGGTTATAGCAAAAAAGGCAAACCGATTACAATCGAGATTGCCTGTATTCGTAAAATGATGAAGTTGATAAATCTGAAAACGAGAGATTATTATCGCTCTGTCAGTCTTGACGCTTTAACGCCCGTAAGTGAGCCGTCATACGAAATAAAAGAAGAAGTTACGCAAGACTATACTTTATACGAAAAAATCGTTTCAAGCCTGAATTTGACCGAAAATATGCGTATTGCTTTGGAATGCCGCGTAAAGGGTTTAAGTTATCCCGAAATAGGCAGGGTTTTATCTCGCGCGCAAGCTACGGTATGAATACTTTATTAAAATGCGCAAAAGATATATGGCAATTTATGGATAGTGGATAGGCTTGAATCAAATATATTTCATATTTACAGTTGAATATTTCAACATAACAATAGCTCGACTATTCGGTCGAGCTATTGTTGATTAATCCAAATTACAACCGAGCATTTTTGCAAGAGATGATTTAGGATTGTTCTTTTTCACTATTCCACCCAAAAGTTTTATTGCCGTTACACATTCTTCATTCGACATATTACAAATTATACTTAGTTCCAGTCTTGCGCGAGAGGCTCCAACGTAAAACAATTTGTACTTATCACAAAGCGCATTAAAGGTTACATCCACTAAAATAACAGCATCAGCTTCAAGCCCTTTAAATTTTCTGCATGTAGTGAATTTAACTTTTTTCCCCTTATATATGAAATCCCCGTCATTATTTAAGTATTCGTTATAAATACTCTCATTTTGAGTTGCACAACTTACTATCTGAATATTTGTAATCCCCTTTTCAAAGATTTTATCAATAGCATTATCTAATATTTCTTTTTCGTTGTTTTCAATAAATGAAATGTTAGGTAAAGTCCCCGGAATTGCAAAATCAAATAATTTAGGACCGGTCGCAAGTGGTTTGAATGATGTTTCGGCGATCTTTTTAGTGTTACGACAATTTTTATATAAAGTTAATCTACAATCTGCGTTTTCTATGAATTGCGGCATTTTAAAGCTTTGAATCATTTGTAGCTTGTCATAAAACACATAGAATGTTCCTTTTTCTGTGCTTAAAATAATCTCCTCAAGCAACTGAATTATATCTGTTTCTTCAATTCTATTTTGACCAAAATCCTGACCTTCATCAATAACTATATGCATATACGGGAAACTATGATTCGCACCTAAATCCAGCAAAACACTTTCTAGTTGATTGAAATCAGCTACAGGTGTATTACACATGCGACATGCAAATCCGTCAATCGTATAGTAATCGACATTCGGTGTTTTATATGTACATTCGAGATATTCCTTTAGTTTTACATTGAAACACAGGAAAAGAACTTTCTCTCCCTTGACAGCATGCCTTCTTGCCTTTTCAAGAGCAATCATCGTCTTACCTGTACCTGCCGCACCATTTATTACGGCACTTCTTTGGTCTTCCAAATAATTGAGAAGACTACATTGTTCCTTTATTAAAGAGTTAAATTTCTCTTTCTTATAATCTAATTCAATCGTTTTTGAAGGCAAAATATTGAATGATGGACAAAGTATATTCCGTAACAGTAGATCGGATTCATTTTTTGTTAGTTCCGTAGTAACCGGGGAATAACCTTTGCAAGGTGTTGAAATTTGAAAGATTCGCTCTATCGATTCTGTTGGATCTGTCAAGTCTTCTGCTGTTAAAACGATTTCCGTCGGCGCATGTGTCGGTAAAACAATTTTTGATAACCCTTTCTTTGTAAGAGATGGAAACCATACTGCACTTAACATTTTACAATGCTGCAATATATCATTGTTATGATAAAAATTGTATATTTCATTTTTTAATTTCCATTTATTAGTGTTTGCCTGATTAAAAGGATCATGCATTTCTATTCCCGACGCATAATACCAAATACCTTCAATGCACTGAACTTGTCCAGCTTTTGCTTCAAGACACATAATTCCTTTGTGTCGATTAAATATAACAAAGTCTATTTCACTTTCTTTCCAGTCGGAGTTAATTATATCGATCATTCTAAATGAATGAAATACGTAGTAATAATCGGGGAGTTTTTTTAATGCTTGAAACATTTCTCCCTCTCTACTCGCGGGAGTGTATTCATTCGGTATTGATGGAATCATTATTGCCATATTTATTCCCTCACAATAAAGCGTTAATCAATATATCGGCATCGGCGATTGATTCTAAAAGATAGCATTTAAAATCGCTATCTTTAGCAAGAATATAGCTTTCTTCATTGTCTTTTGTAAATAACATTACATTTTTCTCTTTCCACAACAAATCCGCATACCCAACATTGCCTTCAATGCGGAAACTTATTTCATTATAATCTGGCATACCGACTTTGTTTTTTATAAATTCAGATAAAAGGTGTTGTTTTACCATTTCGTTTATTGTTAATAGGCTAAGAATATACTCGATAGACTCTGTATTTACATCCAATCCGTCATGTAAAAATTCAATCCGTTTTGTTCCAACGGGGGATGTTATTATCTCCTCTTTCACTTCGCCTAAATAAGGATGTAAAAATTCGTATGCTTTACGCCTATCTAATATATCATGATATTTTTGATTGGAGTAACTGCGTAAGCAATTATAACATGATGTATCACAACTACATTTTTGCATTTTGGTACAAGCGGCATAAATAACATTCTGTAAAACAGATGGATCAAGCAACCTTCTAACGTGTCCAGCTCCGCCTGCAACCGTGTCGTATAATACTATAGAGTATGAAATGTCAAGTTTTTGGGCGTTAAAAACAGCCTTAAGGCATCCATTTATATCTGTATTATCAATATCCAATACATCGGACATGGCCGATAAGATTGCATACATCGCTGAAAGCATCGAATCGTGATCGTCAATGCTGTCCTGAAATTCAATTACGACAACATCTGTTTTATAGACATGATTTAACTTTTCAGAGTGAAATGTTGTGTTGGAACACAAATGTCCGAATTTGTTTTTATGTTTTTTCTTCAACGTAAAATATGGCACGCCTTTTTTTATTGCATCTAAGGCAATTTTATCTTTTTTTCCATTTTCATCCCTTATTATATCATGTATGCCATACGCAAACCCACAATATTTACACACATAAAAATCTGTATTTGAAGTTACCATAATAGAATCATTTTCACTTGATTTCAATAAAATGTGTTTTCCATTAACGATATAAGTGAATTCATCTATTTGTTTTCCGTCTCCAATGTAAGAATCTTGGCTATGGTATATTCTGTCAGGTCGTGTCATTGGGACTTCTTCAATTCGTGGTTCGGCAACAAAACCCCCTCTAGGCTCAATTGCTTCTCTCCAACTTCCGGCAGAAATAGTTTTATGGCAGGCGACGCATTGCATTAGGTCGTTCTTTTCACGAGGATTAGTATAACTATAATTAAGACCATAAGTTCAGAAATATCGTCTTGATTATAGATTTTTGACCAAGAAGCCTGTGCTCTCTTGTAAAAAGTTCGGCAATCTTGTTTCATTTGCTCAATCTCATCGTCGTTAAAAATAACATCTCCGATAAAATCTGTCTGCAGCGCTGAAATGATTTTTGTCTTGAGATCCTCCATTATTTTCCTCCGTATCATAAATAAAAAACTTCTTAAATGTAAATTATATCATATTTTTACTCAAAAATCAATACCGAAAGTAGCTGTTGTAATATTTCATTTTGAATATTTTAATCAATACAGTTTAAAAATAAATTGAAATTTGGCACCAGTGCGTGGGCTTGTCTTGATACGAGAGCGGCGTCGCTACGCTCCGCCGCAGACAAGCCCACGCACATACCAAAACCGACCGACTAAACCAAATTTGAATGAGCTTCGGCTTGCTTTGACCGTCGCAAAAACTGCCGCCAAATTAAACGCAATCGCCCGTATAGATAAATGAAAGCGCGGACGGAAGGCGAAGTCGCAGCTAAACCGCTTGTCGATCTTTCGCCTTTTAGCCGTCCGCGCGCATTTCATTTAGGGCTATTGTGGGACGTGTGCGCCTTTTAATTTGCTTTCGGCATCTGGTCTATTACTTCCTTGCTTACTTCTCTAACAAGACAACCTTCGTCCCAACAGTTGAAGTTGTCAAAGAGCAACTGTTTCTTATTTTCTTTCCCTATGGTGCAAGCCACGTCGTCGTCCATAATGTCGGATATGAAATATTGCGGCAAACCTTTGGAATAAACGATTCTTCCGCCGTCTTTTTCGAGATACTTCATAATGTATCTCACAGCTTCGCTTAAAACGTGTTCGTTTACTTCCTTGAAGTCCGATCTGCCGAATCTTTCATTGAAATACGTATTCTGATAAGTCGTTTGCACTTTTTCTTTGACGGGCGAGTAGTCTTTTACTTCAACGAGTTCACCGACCATTGTGTCGGGCGGAATATAAAATAACCCGTGAAAATGCAATCTCTTTTTATCCGGTGAGCGTTCCCATACGCCGGCATATTTCCATTTACGGCGGTAGCACATTTTCTTAAACGTGTCAGCCAACTTTTTTCTAAACGATTCTTCGGTGTGTTTCTTTCCGTCATAGTTGAAAGTTTGCCAGTTTACTTTGCGAACAAGTTTGACACGCTTTGCGATGGCGTTGCGTTTCAATCTGTCGAATTGACCGTCAACGTATTGCTTTGCGGCTTCGGCGTTAGCAAAATACTGTTTCATACGGTCGTAAATATACTTTTCGCGCCCGCATTTTTAAGATTTTTACATTCTTCATACAGTTCGTCGAACAGTTGCCTGCGAGTTATCTTTCGTGTCGTTGTAGGCGTTGAAGTTTCGTCAGTGGGCGGATTTTTGTTTTGTTCCGAACATTCTCCCGAATCGACTTCGTTGGTGTCGTGAAGTGCCGGTAAATCCGTTTCAGCGTTACACTTATCCGTATTTAACTGCGGTTGTTGCGATGTATCGTCAATGACCTCGATTACTTCTTCGGGGTGGTAGCGTTTCGGCGCGGCAGGTCTTGTAGTGTGCGGAATTGCTATGAAATGACTTCCGTCGTTGTATATTTTACACTTCTGATATGGCATAATTTTTATATCCTTTCCACGCGTAAAACGTGGGTATTTTTTTATTAAACCAACGGGAAACGATTGAATGAAAATACTACTTCGTTTCCATCGGCGACGGTCGCTTGGAATTCATAATTTCGGCAAGTTGTTTTTCGTACCTGCGCATCATAATTTCCGTGACCTTATGGATAATTTCCTCTCTGGACTCGTCCATGTCCTTTTTGTCTACTTCGTCGAGTTTTACATACAGCGGAATATTGACGGCGTAACTGCCGTCTTTTCTTCTTAGCCCTATGTATGCGACCTTTTGGTATTGTTCGTTCATTTTATCGTCTCCCGTTTGTTTTCGTGGTTTTAGTTAACTTTGCTCACGTTGCAGGTTTTGCAACAATTAGAAATTTATCTTACAAAAAGTGTAAACTCCTTACGGGACACCTTTTGTCCCAATTAAAAATCTTTTTGTAGTCGTATCTTAGAAGTCAAACCGGAAGGTTTTCTTCCTATTTGAAAATTTTCTTGTTGAAATTTTAGGACTGCAATACGACATCTTTTGTCGTGATTAAAACTTTTCAACAACTTTTGTATTTATTCTAAAAGTCAAACTCGCAAAATCTTTGCGACATCGAAAAAGTTTTACGATAAAATTTTACACCGCGATTTTACCGATTACCAGAACATCGGCGTGACGGAAATGTTCCAATTTGTGATGCCGCAGTAACCTCAACGTAACCGACGAGTAACTTCGATGTGATGTTTTTCATTGCGCAGAAACAGTATACACGAAAGAAAAGTTAAATGTAACAGACTTTACCAAGCACTTTGGATATAACCGTGAATTTTTTGACATATACCGCAAACAACCAATACAAATCGGACAACAACCACGACAAAAAAGCCGCTCGGTTTCGACAAGAAAAACCAAACGGCTGAATGAAATGCTATTCGACATTATACTTAATAATTTCGGGCTATTTACCAAAAATATTAAGTGAGTAAGCGTATTACGACTTGCATTTTCAAAAATAATATGCTATAATACACTTAATAAAAATGGTAGACATACCAAATAAACTAAATTGAGGTGTTTGAAATGGAGATAAAAAGAGATAAATACCTGGAAATGCTTCAAATAAGACGCCATAACGGTTTTGTAAAAGTTATCACAGGCATCAGAAGGTGTGGCAAATCTTACCTTATGAATGATATCTTTTATGAAAAATTGAAAGAAGACGGAGTAAACGAAGACCATATAATTAAGTTTGCTTTTGATTCGGCGGAAGATTTGTTGCTTATCGGAGAAGATTTGCAGGAACTGGTTGCCAAAAAAAAGAAAGTAGATCCGAAGAAATTTATGGCATACGTTTCGCAAAGAATGACTGACAACGATATTTACTACCTTCTGCTCGATGAGGTGCAAAATCTTGATTGTTTTGAGGCTGTTCTGAACGGATATTTACGCAAAAAAAATATGGACGTGTACGTAACCGGCAGCAACTCAAAATTTTTGTCAAGCGATGTATTGACCGAGTTTGCCGGCAGGGGCGACGAAATACACGTTTTGCCGTTGTCTTTTTCGGAGTTTTATGCAAATTACGAAGACGGACTCGACTATGCTTTCGACGATTATATGGTTTACGGCGGCTTGCCGGCGGTTGCTTTAATGAAAACTCCGGAACAGAAATCGAATTATCTTAAAACGCAACTAGAGAACGTTTATCTTAAAGATATAGTTGAACGGCATAACCTCAACTCGTATGAAAATCTCGGCGAGCTTCTCGATATCATTGCGTCGGGGATTTCTTCTTTGACCAATCCGACGAAACTTGCAAACACTTTCAAAAGCGTTAAAAATTCGTCGCTAAGCGCGCTTACTATCGATCACTATATTACCTATATGCAGCAGGCGTTTATGCTGTCCAAAGTAAACAGATATGACGTAAAGGGTAAAAAATATATCAGTACGCCATATAAAATATATTTCGAGGACATCGGCTTGCGCAATGCAAGACTCGATTTTAGACAGATAGAAGAAACGCATCTGATGGAAAATATAATTTACAACGAACTTCGTTATCGCGGATATAACGTTGACGTTGGCGTTGTGGATACGCGAGAAAACGTTGACGGTTCGTCGGAAAGGCGACAACTTGAAATTGACTTTGTTGCAAATCAAGGCAATAAACGTTATTATATTCAATCGGCTTACGATATCCCGAATGAAGATAAAATGAAACAAGAAACCAAATCGTTTGATAAAACCAACGATTCATTCAAAAAAATAATCGTTGTCGGCAAAAGCATGAAACCACGCCGCAACGAAAAAGGTTATTTGATTATCGGAGTAAAAGAGTTTTTGTTAGACCCGAATAGTCTGGAACTATAACTTTTCGATTTTATTTTTCGTTATTATGGTATCGGAAAAAGTCGGCTCCGTCAAGGGTATAAAATATCGCTGAAAATTATAAGTTAACCGCCTTATACGGCAATATTTTCTACCTATTCCTTGACCGTTCCGACATTTCCCGATAGGTTGTTTGCCGAAAAAATAAATCTTCTCGCAGGTAAAATGGAAAACGGAATAATTTACGCTCGGTTCAGTTCTCAAAGTCAGAACGAGCAAAGTATAGAGGCTCAAATTCGTATTTGCAGTGAATTTGCCGAAACTAAAGGCATAAAAATAGTCAACGTTTACTCGGATAAAGCCAAAACAGGCACGAATACCGACTGTCCGGCATTTCAAAAAATGGTGTCCGATGCTCAAACGGGAGCGTTCAAGTACATAATCGTGTATATGTTCAACAGGTTCGCCAGAAACCGTCGCGACAGCGTTATGTATAAAGAAATGCTCAAAGAAAAATACGGCATAAAAGTTATATCCGCGCTCGAGCTTATATCCGAAGACGAAGGCAGCGAGTTCTACGAAATGTTTTTGGAATGGAACGCCGAAAAATACAGTAAACGTCTTTCCAAGCGTATCCGCGACGGCATCGATACGAGCATTGCCAACGGAATGTTTTGCGGCGGAAAAGTGCCTTTCGGGTATCGCCTTGAGATAGAGCAAGCAACCGATAACGCTAAACCTGTCAAAAAAGTCGTTGTTTACGAAGAAGAGGCGGAAATCATCTGATTTATTTTTACTCAATATGCCGACGGCAAGACGAAAAAGCAAATAGCGGATATTCTGAATGAAAAAGGCTATCGCATAAACGGAAAACGTTTCAAAGGTCGGTCTTTCGACAATTGGATGACCAACGAAAAATATACCGGCGAATTTAAGTTCGGTGGCAGAGATTGCAAAAATATCTACCCCGCAATCGTTGATAAAGCCTTGTTTTTGAAAGTGCAGGAAAAACTTGCCGAAAACAAGTACGTTCTCGGTGGGCAAGAAACGGCAAAAGTGCCTTATCTTTTAAGCGGCAAAGTATTTTGCGACATTGCGGCTCGGAAATGGTTGCGGATAAAAGTACCGATAAAAGCGGTAAAAAATATTCCTATTATACTTGCAAGAAAAGACAAAAGCACGAGTGCGATAAACTGCGTGAAAATAAGGACAATCTCGAAAGTTACGTTACATCTTGTGTAGTAAACTTTTTGAAAGATAAGAAAAACGCGGACAGTTGACGACGTATTCGCATATTACGAAAAACGTACTGACGAAGACAATCTCAGAAGTATCGCCGCGCGAATTGCCAATATACAAAACGAGGCGGAAAAACTTGCTGACGCGTTTATAGATGCGAAGAGCCAACTGTTGAAAAACAAGATTGAAACGAAAATGGCAGAGTATGAAATATTACTTAGTGGTTTGGAAACGCAAAAGGTGCAACTCGAATTAGAACGCGGCTATAGAATTACAAAGAAAGATTTGCTTGCTTTTATTGAAGAACTGCTTAAAGGCGACGTTAACGATAAAGAATACCAAAAACAAATAATAAACCACCTTGTAAGCCAAGTATTCGTTTCCGACGATGACACCATAGTGTTTTTTAATCTTCGCGGAGGTAAAGACATCGAAAAACTTACCATAGACGATACAAAAGAGGCTGTAAATAGTGCGAAAGGTGTGCGAACGCAAACATCCCCACTCCACCACATACAAAAACACGAACTCTTTGGCTCGTGCTTTTTTAAAACGGAAAAAGGATTTACATACGGGATTGATTATGGTATAATTAGAAAAAAACAAGGAGAATCCGCATGGATCCCGTATATCCTAATTCGAAGTTCAAGACTTTTTGCTATATAAACAGCGTGGTAACAAATCCTAACATTATAGCCGGGGAGTACTCGTATTACGAAGATACCGACGAAGGTCCGGAGTCGTTCGAAAAGCACGTAACGCACCACTACGATTTCATGGGCGACAAACTCATAATCGGTAAATTCTGCGCTATTGCGAGGGGAGTCGAATTTGTGATGAACGGCGCGAACCATATGCTGGATTGCATATCGACTTATCCTTTTGAAATAATCGACGAATTCAAAGGTCTGGCTCAACCGTTCTCAAATCGCGGAAACCGCGGAGATACCGTGATAGGCAACGACGTGTGGATCGGGCAAAACGCCACGATATTGCCTGGCGTACATATCGGGGACGGCGCGATCGTCGGAGCGAATTCGGTCGTCGCCAAGGACGTGCCGCCTTACGCCGTCGTCGTAGGCAATCCCGCGGTAATAAAAAAATACCGCTTCGATAAAGAAACGATCGATTTGCTGCTGCAACTGAAATGGTGGGATAAGCCGATAGAAGAAATCAAAAAAATCATACCGCTTATTTCTTCCGGCGATCTGTCAAACCTTAAGGACGAAATAGAAAAAATGCTGAAATAACGGCATACGTATTGCGCAAAACGCACCCTTAACACTCAAAAAGGCTCCGAATATCGGAGCCTTTTTTTGTATCGGTATGCTTATTACTCGTAGTCGATCACGAGTTTGCCGTCCTTAAAGAAGGCTTTTGCAAAGCAAATACGGCGGTTGCCGCCGCGTTTTTCATAATCGGAGTGGATATGGAACGAGGTCATAAGCTGGCCGTCGAAGGTCTTGAAGTACGAGTTGTGACCGGGTCCGGACATTACGCCGTCGATATACTTGAGTATCGGGTTTTCCTTAGCCTTGACGAAGCCGCTAAGGGGCGAGTCGCTGACCGAATAGCAAACCGAATAATACAAGCTCGTATAGCAATTTACCGAGTACGAAAGGTAATATTTGCCGTCGTGCTTGAGCATTGCGGGGCCTTCGTTCCACAGCCAGTCGCCTGACTTGAATTCCCATTCGGTCTCGGGCTGCGAGATAAGTACGGGTTCGCCTACGGGGCGAAGCATATCCGGCGAAAGCTTAACGCCGTAAATCTGGCTGACGTGTTTGCCGTCTATGATATTTCGCGAGCAGTCGCGCGAGAAATAGAAATAGCCTTGTCCGTCGTCGTCGATAAACGCCGTGCCGTCGATAGACGGCCAGCCGAAGTCGAAAACGGGCTTGTCCGAAATATCTACGAACGGTCCGAGCGGACTATCGGCAACGGCGGTGCTCATTCTCAGTCCTTCTTCCTTCGTTGCGCACGACGTATAGTGCATAATGAATTTACCCTTGTAGTAAATGACTTCGGGCGCCCAAAAGTGGCTGACTCCCCAAGTACAGTCGGTAAAGCACAAGCCCTTGTCTTCCACGTGTACGAAGTCCTCGGTCACGAAAACGCGGAAACCGTTGGACGCGCTGGTCGCGTAAATGTAGTATTTGCCGTCGTACGCGAGCGTAAAAGGATCGCCGATGCCGGTAATATCGGTAAGAAAAATTTTGTCGTTGATTTTGTCCATAATTAACCCCTCCGTAAAGTTAAAAACCATTATAGAAATTATATCAAAAATAAAACCGTAAGGTCAACGCTTTTGCGTAACTTTACGATTTTTGTGTTTTATTCCGTTTGCGTTTCGTGTGCCGTAATCGTTTGCCGCGGCGGATCCGAAAGCGCGGTCGTATCGATTTCGCCTGTCCGCGCTTCTCCGCTCGTCTCGACGTCGGCGGCAATGGCGCTCAGCGCTTTTTCTTCGTCCGCCTTGTATTCTCTCATAAGTTTACGCAGTATCAGTATATACGCCGCGAGGAAGAAAATCGCCGCGCCTATCCAGGCAAGCGAGTTGGAAAAGCACGCGCCGTCAAAGCCGAACCACACCGCAAGCGTAAAGGCTACGCCCGCGCGCACGGCAAGTTCTATTATGCCGCCCACCATGGACAGCGTACTGCGCCCCACGCCCTGCACGCTCTGGCGAAGCGCGAACACGAGATACAAGAAGTAATAAAAACTCGACTGCACCGCGATATAGTGGAAGGCGTAATCGTAAACGCGTTCTTCAACGCCCGGTAGCAGCAAGCGCGCCGCGGGAACGATAGAAAGCACGTTGCCCGCCGCCGCCACGAGCGAAAAGGCTATTCCAAGCACGAGGCACGCGACAAATCCGCTCCTGAGCCTGTCGTACCGCCTTGCGCCGTAGTTCTGACCGCAATAGGTCGCCATAGCCGCGCCGCAACCGTTGAGCATCGAACCGAAAATATTGTCCGTTTTATTAGCCGCGCCCTGAGCCATGGCGTAAAGAGGATCGGACAGCACGTTGAAAGCGCGCTGTTGGATCATGGTGCCGGTAGCCGTGATCGTGTACTGCAGCGCCATCGGAAGCCCCATAGCGAGGTGTTTCCAGGCGAATTTCCACGAAATGCGAAAGTCCGATTTTTTTAGCCGCAAAACGTCGAATTTCTTGAAAATATAAACCCAGCCGACGATAGCGGAGACCGCCTGACTTATTACCGTAGCCCAGCCGGCCCACGCCGTTCCGATCGGGAAACCGGGAATAAACAGCAAACTGTTAAGCCCTAAGTTTAGCACCGCGCAAATGATAAGCGTAATAAGAGGCGTGTTGCTGTCGCCCATCGCGCGCAGAATAAACGACGTGAGGTTGTACATTACGGTAAAGATAAGTCCCGCGTAAATCGCTATTATGTACTGCGTCGAATGCTCGATATACTTTGAGTCAGTCTGCAAAAGTTCGAGAATAGGTCTTGCGCTGCTTACCGCCGCCACAGAGAGAATAATCGACATGATCACCGACAAAACTATCGAGGTCGCGACGGATTTGCGCATCATCTCCTTATCTTTAGCGCCCACGAACTGGCTGAGCACTATGCCGAATCCCGCCGCTACGCCCTGCGCGAAGCCGAGCACCAAAAAGCCCATGCTTCCCGTTACGTTTACGCCGGTAGACGCGTCGGGCCCCATAGAAAGCGAAACGATGAGCGTGTCGCCCACGGTGTAAAGATTTTGGAGCATAAAAGACAACGCTATCGGGATAGCGAAGATAAGGATTTGTTTGTACGGAGAGCCCGTTGTCATGTCGACGACTTTCTTCATAATCTTAAGAGATATTATACTCCGCCGTAGATTAAAAAGCAACGAAAAACGACGGCTTTGGGAAAGAAAATTTTTGCTTATTTACGGTGCAAAAGCGCGTTTTGGGCGATACGTATGCGGTTTTTCGCGCTTTGTCGGACGACTTCGCCTCGATTAGTATGCGCAAGCGGCACAAAAAAACCCCGGAAAACCGGGGTAAAACAAACGACGTTTATTTTTGCTGAGCAAGAAGGTCGTTAAGGCGCGCTTCGTAAGCGGGCATTTCTTCTTCCGTCGGGTACGCGCCGTCGCGGGAAGTACACCTGATAGTGGGCGCCTTGCCGTCGCTGCTCCAAAACGGCGTGAGCGAATCGTTTTCCCACTTTTTGCGGTCCTCTTCATTGGTAAAATCCGGAATATCGTAAGGCGTGCCTCGCTCGAGCAGGGATCTGTGGGCAAGAATGGCGACGGACGCCATCGTCGTGGCGAAGTACACGTCGAAAAGCGGTTTTTTGCCGCCCAAAACGCAGTCGATAAACTCCTTGATGATCAAAAAGTCCCCGCCGCCGTGGCCCGCGCCCGCCGCGAGCTTTTCGTCAACGCCCACGTCTTTCCACTCCGGAGTGTAAAACCTCGTCGATTCGCCCTCGTCGGGTTTTTCCCACGAGTTATAGCGCAAAGTCACTTCGTCCGTCCTTCCTCTGCCCGCTTCTATCTGACCTTTTTCGCAGCAAAGTCTGTACGAGTTTTCGTGTCCGCCCCAGCCCGCGCAACCTGTTACGCGGAAAACGGAATCGTCGTCGTTGAGCGTCGTGATAATCGCGGCGCGATCCTCCGCGGCAAGGCGGTAAACCGTTCCTTTCGGGTGAGGATCGTATACCCCGAAAGCGGTAACGCGCCTGGGCGTAGAGCCCGTCATATACATAAGCGGCGACAGCGCGTGAGTGATATAATACGAGCGCGGAAGGAAATTGCGCCAATGCTTGACGAACGGATGCAAAGCCGCGAGATCTTTTTCGGCCACCGGGTGGTTGTATTCGCCCTCGGCAAAAAGCACTTTGCCGAGCGTTCCGCCGCGATAAACCCTACGGAGTTCGAGATTAGTCTTGAAAAACGGATAGTTTTCGCTGAGCATATAGACGGCTTTGCTCTTCTCCGCCGCGCGGACGAGCGCCACGCCCTCCGCCATAGTGGAGTTAGACGTGCATTCGCTGAGTACGTGGATATTTTTCTCGAGCGCCTTTATTGCGTAAGAGGCGTGCTCGTGGAAATAATTACATAGTAGCACCGCTTCGAGCCCTTTGTGCTCGAGCATTTCGTCAAAATTCTTGTACGTAGTAACGGCAGGAAGTTTTTCCTTTGCCTTGGCGAGTTTGTTTTCGTCCATATCGCAAACGGCGACTATTTCGCCGTTGTTGAGCAATATGTTATCGAAAAAACTCCCGCCGCGCCTAAGTCCGAATACGCCAATCTTGAGGGTTTTCATATTTTCCGCTCCTTTTTTTGTTTGTAATATAATTATACACCGCTATTGCTCCGTTGTAAATGTAAAAAATACATAAATATATGGAAAATAGTTGTATTATACCTGCGCTTGTGGTATAATGACGGCGGTGATACCATGCAGGAAAACAACGTTTGTAAAGTAAGTTTCGCCGCCTCGAGCGACCTTATTTGCACCCATTTTGTGCTCGAGCGCACGGCGTGCAACGAAACCGAACGGGAAGCGGAGGAAAACATGATGTTTTTGTTCGTTTCGCCCGTTCTGTTTACCGTACAAGGCGCAGAATACGAGTTGCCGGCGCTCTCGCTCGCCATAGTAAACCGCGGAGAAAGATTTGCCGTAAAATCCGACGAGCCGCATTATTACTACGTTTCGTTCGGCGGCAGGCGAGCGATAGAACTATGCGAAAGAGCGGACGGCAAGATCTTCGCTACCGAAAACGCAATGCTCGAGAGTTGGAAAACCGCGCTGAAAAAAGCCGACGAAAATAACGTCGACCTCATCGCCGAGTCGGTCGTGCTGTATACCTTCGCTTCTGTCATTCCGAAAAAGAACGAAAAACCCGACCTTATCACCGAAATTATCAAGTACACGCACAAGAATTTCTCGTCGCCGTCTTGCTCGATAGCGGGCGCTTGCAAACAGCTGGGCTACAACGAAAAATACGCCGGCGCGCTGTTTTCGCGGCGAAAAGGCATAACGTATACGGCTTTTTTGCGCACGATCAGGATAAAACACGCGGTTTTTCTTATCGAGCAGGGCGTCGTCAGCGTAAAGAATCTCGCTATTTTGTGCGGATATACCGATCCGCTGTACTTTAGCAAAGTCTTTGCCAAAGAAACGGGATCCGCTCCCAAAAACTATATTTTGCGGGCGCAATCCGCCGCCGAAAAAGCCTGAAATATCATAATATCGCGCATAAAAAAAGGACGAAGAGTATTCGTCCTTTTTGTTTTAGTCCGCGTCTTCGTCCATAGCCTCGAGCAAAAAGCTTACCGGTCGAAAGCCGTCGTTGCAGGAGATCATGGCGGATTTGTCGTTTTTCATCCAGCCTTCGTAAATATCCCTGCCGCCGTGAGCGAGCGTCATCACAAACGGCGAAACGCTTTCCCACGCGCTGTCGCAAAACCCCTCGGGCTTTTTCCACCCATTTGCCACGAAAACCTGACCTTCGCGCATATCGCACGCGTGCGAGATCGGGTTTTCGTACCTTACGATAAGGTCGTCGTATCTCGCCACTCTCATTACGGTAATTCTTACTTTTTTCACTTTCTTCCGCTCCGTTTTTCTATATTATATCACGAAAAACAAAGGAAAACAAGGGGAAACAATTAAAAATGTGATATGCGGGTATAACCATCTTCTATGACGACCGATCCGTCTCGATGAACAATCCCGGCTTCATCTTCTAATTGTTGCAATTCACTTTCCAACTTATCAAGTTTTTCTTTTGCTTCTCTAACTGTTTTAACGG
The DNA here is from genome assembly GCA_902783025.1 of uncultured Eubacteriales bacterium. GTDB lineage: Bacteria > Bacillota > Clostridia > Christensenellales > Pumilibacteraceae > RUG12826. The sequence goes on from CACZPH010000027.1 coordinate 19,856, forward strand.
TTTGATTCTCGTCCGAAATAATCTTTTTGATATTTTCTATTTCGCTTTCTTTTGCGGCGATTTTTTGTTTTAACTCCGCGATTTTGGCTTCGTGTTCTTTTTTAAGCCGTATTTGTCTATTACGCTTGTCAAGGTATTCTTGAGAAACGTACAACTCGACGTGACCGCACTTTTCGCACGCATAAGACTTAACGGATTGCTCCACGACGCCATACCCCGATAAAATCTCACTGTCAATAATTCTGACTTCAAACAGATTGTTGCATCCGCATACCGAACATTTCATTTTTATATCTCCTTTTATTTTGAATTTAAAGTAAAACCTTTTTATTTCTATCATTGATTATTCTGTTGATTTGCCCTTCTCATTACGGTAATTCTTACTTTTTTCACTTTCTTCCGCTCCGTTTTTCTATATTATATCACGAAAAACAAAGGAAACCAAGGGGAAAGGCGAAAGCGGAATCATTCGTCGTCCTCATCGTCTTCATCGTCTTCGTCAAGCCCTTCTTTAAGCTCCATAAAAAACTCCGTTCTCGTCTTGATTTCTTCTTCCGTGTGCTTGGCAAAATACTCTTCGATCCGCTCTTCGTTAGCCACTAAAAAATCATACGCTTCCTGTAAAATTTTCTCTTGCCCATAAAAAGCAACGTCTTTGTATATATTCTCAAAATTATCAATTTTTCTTTTTAGTTTGTCGTATCTGAATTGTATTTCCGAATTCGTATGCGCGTTGTACGGTCTGAAAAACATTTTTTCGCACGCGTCAAAGTATTCGTCTTCAAAATCCGACAGTTCTATATCTTCGTATTTGTCTCTTTTTTGCTCGTTGTCCACCCTCACTTTACCGTTGAGGATATCTTTCTTGCTGAAAGAAGTTTTACAGTATTCGCAGAAATATTCGGTTTTGCCCGCGTCTTCATTATATCTTTTCTTGATGCTTGCTCCGCAATTCGGGCATTTGTAAACCGTATTTTCCAAATCCGTCGACTCATCGGAATCGTCTGTCGAGCCGAATTTGTTTGCAAGTATAATAAACAACACAACCGCGGCTACGATAATTACGCCGAGAATAATCAGCATTATTATCCAATTCCAGAAAACAAAACCGAAAACTATAACGCTCAACAACGCCACGACTAAAGCGTTTATCCAGCCTTCGTCCAAAAAGAAATCAAAAAACTCACTGGGACTAAAAAAATCCTCCGCGTCCAACACGACGCCTGTCGCAAGCCTATGTATCGTAAGAGATACTATCAGGACTATTCCGGCAATTATCCAATACAGCGCAATAGGGCTCATCGTAAAAACTCCTTTCTTTTTTTAATATTACACTAACTATCGGTTAGTTGTCAAGTAAAAACTAACCTACGGTTATATAATGGAATAATAAAGGAGGTTAAAATGCGGGACTTGATAATCAAAAAAAGACTGATAGAGGAACTTGACCATTGCGGATCGACTACCGTCGAAATTGCGGCAAAAATCGGCGTTTCGCCCGAAATGATAACGCAATACCGCACGACGAAAAAGCTCCCTCGTCTCGACACCTTCGCGCGGCTATGCAAAGAACTTGATTTGGACGCTAATTATATTTTGGGAATTACAGACTGAAACGACGGAATCTTTTCCGCCGTTTTTTTGTGCGAAAAAGCGAAAGCGTATATTGATTTTTCGGGCGGGATAGCGTATAATAGCGACAAAAAAGTAAAAGCAGACGGGCGGCAAACGCAAAAGCCGCGTACGTATGCGTTAATTTCGGCGAAGCGGACTGTACGGAGCAGATAGAGGACAGGTCGGTTTGTCTTGACGAAGACATCGGAAAGGCGGTAAATTCGCTGCTCGAATCTGCGGAAAAACCCAAAAATGCTTGAAATGCGGTCAAAAGTATGTTATACTCGTAATATGCTTATATAACTAAATGCTAAACGCAACTAAAGGGGAAAATTATGAAAAAAATACTTTCGGTATTGTTTTCGATCGCTTTTGCGGTGGGAGCCTTCGCGCTTTCGGCGTGTAATTCACCCGCGGCGGAAAACGACGAACGGGAAAACGGCGGCGAACAGACGATAACGCGCATAGTCGCCGAAACGGGCGCGAGCGTCGAGGGCGTACAATTCGATCCGCGGACCACGCTTAAGTTCGAGCAAAAAACGCAAGGCGAGGACTTCGATCGCGCGTTGGCGGCTATCGACGACTACGGCTACGAGAAAAACGGGCTTTTGCTCGTATACGACGTTTCGCTACTCTTAGGCGGCGAACAGATTCAACCGAGCGGCAAAGTGACCGTCACTATTCCCGCCGCGATTCTTAACTTAAGCCCGGACAAGAGCTATTCGCTCTATCACGTAAAGAGCGACGGCGTGGAAAAACTCGACATAGTAAAGAGCGGGGACAACGTGTCTTTCGAGACGACGGGGTTTTCGCTGTTCGTATTTGCCGAGGATCACGAGCACGAATACGGCGATATGTACTACGCGCGCCCCGCGACTTTCTTCGAAGCGGGCAACGTCGCGTATTACCACTGCGAAAAATGCGATACGTACTTCGACGAAAACATGGGAGAGATAGAATCTCCGGTAATAGAAAAACTCTCCACCGATATCGCTCTGCTTGTCGACGGCGAGAAAAAGTGCGACTTTACCGTCGACGTAAACGAAGAAAACCTTATCCGTTGGATCTCGCCCGAGATAGAACTTACTAAGGATCAGGTTCTTTCGCTGACCGCAAAAGACGGGAGCGCGGCTTACGAGTTCTTCGCAAACACCTCGTCCAATATTACCATAGAAAACAAGATCCACAACGACGCGACCGCAATCGTTTCGATAGACGGCACGCCCAACGGACTGTTTCTGTCCGTTTCGGGATTCGAGTACGACGGCATTACCGTCAAAGTAACGCGCGACGGCGAAGCGACCGAGTACCCGATGAACGCGGTGGAATACGACGAAAAATCGAGCTACGTTTACGGATATCTGTACTTCGAAAAGGACGATACGTTTGTCGTCTGCGATCACGACAATAAGGTCGAATACGGATATTCGGACGTGAGCGAAGAAGACGCGTGGCTCAGTTACGTCTTTACCGAAGGCGAGCAAAACGCGATAAAAGTCGCGAACGATTACAGACTCGGTATAGAATTGCTTAACGGCAAGATCCTTATCGATACGATTTTCGCGCCGTCGGAAAAGTCCGATTTCGCGCTCGAAATAGCCGGCGTGAGCGAAAAAACCGCTATGACCGAAAGATCGATAGAGCAAGGCACGGAGGCGTACGAGGACGCGGTATTTACTCTCAAGCATCCCACGACCATCAATAACGAAGATATCGTTTCGTCGCTCGATAAGGACGGCTACGTCGTTTATCACGCGCGCGTTGGTCTTCCCGCGGATTCGCAAGTGCGTATCTACGACGCGTTGAGCGAGGCGTATATCGAGAATACGCACCTTTCGTACGTAGCGGGCGTTGCCGAAATAGCGCAAAACGTGACTCTCGAGGGCGAATATATCAAGCTTGCCGAGGCGGGCACTTACGATATAAGTTTCGTGCTTTGCTCGTCGCTTATCGTCGTCTATAAGGTGGAGAGCGAACCCGTCGTAACAAACGCTCCGTCGTTTATTTGCGGCAATTCGAACGTCGGCAACGGCGGCATACTCAAGATGACCGTAACCGAAAACAGCGGCGTTTTCGAAACGGGCGAACTCGATCTCGGCACTATGGACCTTTTCCAAATTTTGTTCGATCAGCTCACTTACGTTTCGGTAAACGGCGGCGAAGACCTCGTAAAAGTCGTTTCGGGGTATCTGTGCGTAAAGAAAGAGGGCACGTATAACGTAAAGTTTGACGCAACCGCCAAAACTATCTCCGTCGTACTCGTCAAGGAAAAGGAAGACAGCGTTCTTACCGCTTGTTCGATATATATACAAAGCGACTCCATTCCGCATACCATGATAATAGTGGACGGCACAAACTTCGAATACAAGGGCGCAATGAAAACAAACGACTACGTTTTCTTCAACGACCAGAACGGCGACCGGATAGAAGACGCTACGCTCGACTCGTCCGTCGATCCCAACGTCCTTGCGACTCTTTTGCCCGGAGCCTTCCAGGCAAAAGCCGACGTTACCGCCTCCTTCTATATCGACAAGACCACTCACGTAGTCCGCGTAGTAGTCGAAGAATAGCGGCGAGTCGCCGCGGGCGGAGACTAAAGCGGGCTGACTGAAAGGTGCGGCAAGTGTTCCGCTACGGCTAACTTTAGCGGCAATGCAATAGTTTAAGTCCGAAGATTCTTCGCTTCTCTTTAGTCATGACAAGGATAAAAAGAGAAAGATAAATAAAGAAAAAAACCGGCGTTTTACTACGTCGGTTTTTTCGTTTTGATTATTTTTGATTATTGGAAGGCTATATCGAAGAGGTTTTCGCCGTCAAGAAACGAGAATAGTTAATTCAAAGAAATTTTCGCGATCGAGATACGAGCAGGTCGAGGCAGGCGTGCCCGCGACGAAGCGAGCGTACTAAATGGTACGTGAGCGAGCAAGGGTACGCCTAACAATGAGATGCGAAGTATATCGGGCGCGAAAAAGTTATTTAAGCCAGCCGTCGGGATATGACACGTTAAACCTCTCGGCAATCTGCTTGAGCTGATCGTCTTCGATCTTGGCTTTGATCTCGAAGGGTTTGATCTTGAGATAGATCTCGGCGGCTTTTTCGACTGTTTCGACAAGTCCGAAGGCTTCGTCAAGGTCGCGGCCGGAGCCGAAAATGCCGTGCTGCGCCCAAACGCACAGGCGGTATTTTTTCATTTTTTCGGCGGTGGCGACGCCTATTTCGTTGGTGCCGCAGATCATCCAGGGCAGTACGCCGATACCGTCGGGGAACACTACCATGCACTCGGTTATCATCTGCCACAGCGTATAGGTAAAATTGCGCTCGTCGAGATCGTGCACGAAGGTCATCGCAATGATATTAGTGGGATGCGTATGCAGTATTACGCGGTGAAGGGTGTCGATCTTAAGCCGCTCGATATGGCTCATAAGGTGCGCGGGAAGTTCGCTCGTAAACCTGCCTCCGTCCGCGTAGCCCCACAGCAAAAGCGCGTTTTGTCCGTCGGGAGAAACGCGGAAAATTCCCACGTTGTTTTCGGGATCGGCTTCGGCGTTCTTGAAATATTTTCCGGTGCCGGTAATGAGAAAAATTTTACCCGCAAGGTATTGTGCGTCGAAGTTGAGCGGAATGGTGCGGATGACTTTGTCGGTATCGAGATACTTCTTTACTTCGTCCTCGTCGAGGATCTCGCTGAGGTTTCCGCCGTTGCGCTCGTCCCAGCCGAGGCGGTACATATTGGAAAGAGTCGCGGTAAATTCTCTCAAAAATTTGGATTCTTTTACGTCTTTCATCTTAGCTCCTTTTCGCGAGCACTTCGCGCTCGTAACGCTTTACTTCGTCTATCCACTCCGCGCCCGCTACGTTCTGCCGGGAAAGGTATTCTTGCCAAACGTCGCCGAGCGGGGCGGTTTTGAGCTCCTCGGTAAGGGCGATAAGATAGGTAAAATCACCTTTCTCTTGCGCCTCTTTCAAGGTCTGCCACGGCATCAGAAGCTGGCTTAAGAGCGCACGCTGCATATTTCTCGCGCCGAGCGCCCACGCCGCTACGCGGTTTATGCTCGCGTCGAAGTAATCCAAGCCGATAAGCACGCGGCTTTCGTTGCCGTCGCGCACTATTTCCTTGGCTACGTCGCGAATATCGTCTTCGAACATCACTACGTGGTCGCTGTCCCAGCGCACGGGCTTGGTAACGTGGAGCGCCACGTACGGACAAAACGCCAGAAGCGACGGGATCTTGTCCGCGACGTTCTCGGTCGGGTGGAAATGTCCGTTGTCGAGCAGACAGCAAATACCGTTTTGCATAGCGTAATTCATATAAAACTCCGCCGAGCCTACGGTATAACTTTCGAGCCCTATTCCGAAAACCTTGCTCTCCACCGAGTCGATAATGTACTTTTCGTCGTACTTGACCGAATATATCTCGTCAAGGCTCTTCTTGAGCCTCAGGCGCGGGGCAAGGCGGTCGGCGGGCATATTTTTGTAGCCGTCGGGGATCCAGATATTGCACAGACACGAAGTGCCCAGCTTTTCGCCTATGTACGCGGAAATTTTGCGGCAAGCCTTGCCGTGGCGCACCCAAAACGCGCGCGTTTCTTCGTCGGGACTCGACAAAGTAAGTCCGTCTTTTACCTTAGGATGCGAGAAAAACGTCGGGTTAAAGTCGATACCCCAGCCGTTTTTCTTGGCGAGTCCTATCCAATAGTCAAAGTCGCGCGGCTCGAGTTCGTCGCGGTCGCGCCCGTCGCTCTTGACGGCGTAAGAGGCGTGAAGATTTATGCGCTTTTTGCCCGGAACGAGCGAAAGCGCCTCGGTAAGGTCGGCGACGAGTTCTTCCTTGTTGCGCGCTCTGCCCGGATAGTTGCCGGTCGTCTGTATGCCGCCGTCGAGCGCCGCCGAACCGTCGAATCCTATCACGTCGTCGCCCTGCCAGCAATGCATCGACACCGGGATCGCGGCGAGCCGCTCGAGCGCGCGCTCGGTATCCACCCCGAAATGTGCGTAAATCTTCTTGGCTTCGTTATAACTCATATCAAATCTCCTTTTCTATATACACGTCGTCGGCTCTGGAAATAATTCTTTTCGCTTGCTTTTCGTCCTCTATCAAGCCTTGGGATATAAACTGCACGGCAAGATTGCCCATAGCCGTCGCCTCAACCGGACCGCAAACCACTTTTTTGCCGGTTTTTTGAGCGGTAAGACGGCTAAGAAGCCGCGCTTGTATGCCGCCGCCCACTATGTAGAGCGTATCGAAGCGCACGCCTATCGTCGACTCCAGCGCCGCTATCGTATCGGCGTATTTGTCCGAGAGCGACTCATAAACGCATCGGATCTTCGCTCCGTCGCCGCTAAGCAAAGGCTGATGAGTGCGGCGTAAATATTCGTCGACGCGCGCGAGCATATCGCCAGGAGGCTCGAAAAGCGGATCGTTTACGTCTATCCTGCTTCCAAAGGCGGAAGAGGAGAGCGCGAGTTTTTCCATATCCGCAAACGAAATATTTTCGCCCTTATCCTCATAATTTTTCTTGACTTGCTGGAGTATCCACAGCCCCATTATATTGCGCAAAAACCTTACCGAGCCGCCGTAGCCTAATTCGTTGGTAAAATTGTACTTTTGCGCCGCCTCGTCGGTCTTAAGCCGCGGCAAAAGCGTGCCCAGAAGCGACCACGTGCCGCTGCTGATATACAGCGGACAAGCGCTATCGGACGGCACGGCAGCCACAGCCGAGGCGGTGTCGTGCGAGCAGACCGCGACTACCGGGACGAGACCGGCGCCGGTAAACTTCGCTACCTCTGACGTAAGCGTACCGTAAACTTCGCCCGGCTCGATAGCGGGCGCGAATTTGTCTTCTATATCGAGTTTTCGCAGTATCTCGCCGCAAATCTTTCCGTCCGTGCCGAGCAGGCCCGTAGTCGATGCTATCGTGCGCTCGAGCCGCTTTTTGCCGGTAAGACGGTAGGCGATAAGATCGGGCATAAGCAGGAGCGTTTTTGCGCGAAGCCACTTTTCGCGCTCGACTTTTGCCGCGAAATAAATCTGGTAGACGGTGTTGAAGTGCATTTGCTGCGTGCCGGTAAGGCGGTATAACTCGTCCTTGCCGACTATCTCGTGCACGCGCTCCATCGCCTCTAAAGTGTGTTCGTCGCGGTAAAACATCGGATCGGCGACGAGTTTGCCGTCATTGCCCACAAGCCCGAAATCCACGCCCCAGGTATCTATGCCTATCGAGGTGATTTCGTACTTTTCCGCCGCGCGGCGAATACCGAAAAGAATACACGAGAAAATATACTCGAAATCCCAGCGCAAAACGCCGCTTTCGTCCGAGTAGTTTTTCTCGGCAAAGCGGTACACTTCGTCAAAGACTATCTTGTCGTTTTCGATTTTTCCGGCGATGACTCTGCCGCTCGACGCGCCGAGGTCGATCGCAAGCGCTCTTTTCTCCATAATATTCTCCATAGCGTAATTATATTATCGTATATTTGCGCCCAAAACGCAAGGATTTGAAGCGTTTTGACAAAACTTGATCGAAACATTGACAAATTCGCGCAAAAATTATATACTTTAATCACATTTGCGCACAAGGAGACGAAAATGCTGCTCATCGACAGACAATCCCAGATCCTCGAACTGCTCCAAAAAAACAAGTCCGCGTCCATCGACCAGATAGCCGCGTACGTTTTCGCTTCGAGCGCGACGGTAAGACGGGACTTAAAAGATATGGAAAAGCAAGGCAAATTACGCCGTACGCGCGGCGGCGCGGTGCTCTTCGAGTCCAGCAACGACGAGCCGAGCGCAAACGTGAGAATGGCGATTTGCAAAAAGGAAAAAGAACGCGTCGCCGCTCTTGCCCTGCCGCTTCTCGAGAGCGGGAAAACGTACTTTTTCGACGCGTCGAGTACCGTTTGCGTGCTGTCCAAGGCCTTTGGCTACAGGCACAAAACGGTGATCACGCACGGACTTACCTGCGCTTCGATTTTGTCGGCAAAGGACAGCGTAAACGTGATAATCACGGGCGGGAATCTGTCGTATAACTCCAACGCCGTATCCGGCGCGCTGACCATGCGGCAGTTGGATTCGTATCAGCCGGATATAGCCGTCGTGTCCTGCGGGAGCCTGAGCGAAAACGCCGTGGGCGAGGCTACGAGCGAAATATGCGAAATAAAGAAAAAGGCGCTCGCCCGCTCCGCCGTAAGAATTCTGCTCGTCACGGCCGATAAGTTTGACAAAAAGACGCCGTTCGTCACCTGCGCTCCGTCGTACTTCGACTACATTGTATCCGACTCCAAGCCGCCCGAAAGCATAATAAAAGCCAACCCGCAAGTCAAGTTTATTTACTGAAAACCCGCATACGTATCGCGTGAAACGTAACGTACGCTCTAAAACAAAACCCCGCCGCATTATCGCGACGGGGATTTTGTTGTGGTGTGTAATAACGGAAGAATGCTAAGGTCAGCGCCAATTAACTTCTCGTCCAAGAATATTTATAATACGTGCTTTTCAAATATGTTGCCGCGGTTGTGGGATCAGCCAATGCGGTGCTACTCAGTGCCGTGTTATTAACCTTCCAACCTGAGGTGTTTTTGAACGTTGCACTCGTAAGACTACTGCAACCGTAAAATGTATAATACCCTATACTCGTTACACCGGCTGGGATCGTTATGCTCGTAAGATTAGCGCACTCATAGAACGCACTACTTCCTATACTCGTTACGCTGTCGGGGATTGTAATGCTCGTAAGACTTCTGCAACCGGAGAACGCACTACTTCCTATACTCGTTACGCTGTCAGGGATTGTTATGCCCGTAAGACTTCTGCAACCGGAGAACGCACTACTTCCTATACTCGTTACGCTGTCAGGGATTGTTATGCTCGTAAGACTACTGCAATTCCAGAACGCATAACTCCCTATACTCGTTACGCTGTCAGGGATTGTTATGCTCGTAAGACTACTGCAATCGGAGAATGCATACTTCCCTATATTCGTTACGCCGTCGGGGATTGTTATGCCCGTAAGAGCACTACATCCAATAAACGCATAATTCCCTATACTCGTTACGCCGTCAGGGATTATTATGATCGTAAGTTTGCTGCAACTGGAGAACGCACTACTTCCTATGCTCGTTACAGCATCAGGGATAGTTATGCTCTCAAGTGTACTGCAACCTTCAAATACACTTCCTTCTATACTCGTTACGCCGTCGGGGATCGTTATACTCGTAAGTTTACTGCAACCGGAGAACGCACCATACAACATATTACCACCGGTTACCGTTACACTCCTAAGTGAAGCCGGGATATAATACATTGTGCTTGTACGGCTACTCGTACTGCTTCCATAGTAATACTGATTAGTAGCCGTTCCGCCAGTATATGGACTCACACCAAATATATAACCGAAAGGATATTGATACGTGTCGGTAGATTTTACTCCGGCTTTAGCTCCGACAAAGGGAATGGTAATACTTTCGAGTTTACCGCAACCCGAAAGAGCGCCTTCCTCGATACTGTTACCACTTGTTATTTTGACGTTTTTTAGATTGCTTTTAGGGATATAAGAGCATGCTAAAGCAGGAATCTTTGCAGTTTCAATTGGACAATCACGGAAAGCTTGATAACCTATACTCGTTACGCTGTCGCCAATCGTTATGCTCGTAAGACTACTACAGCCATCAAATGCATACTCCCTTATATTGGTTACACTATTAGGTATAACTATACTCGTAAGACTACTACAATATCTAAACGCCTCAACACCTATACTTGTTAAGCTATTTGGAATCGTTACGCTCGTTAGGTTTCTGCAATCTCGGAACGCATAACTTGCTATACCAACTGCGCCGTCGGAAATCGTTACGCTTGTTAGATTACTGCAACCTGAGAACGCTCCGTGGTTGATATTACCACCAGTTACAACTACTCTCTTAAGGGAAGATGGAATATAATAATTCCTTGTCAAATTTCTTTTGTTAATATAGCAATATTGTGTAGTTGCCGTACTACCCGTATACCTGCTTCTACCGAAAATATATCCCAAGGGATATTGATAAGTATCTGTAGATTTTACTCCGGCTCTATCTCCGACAAAGGGAATAGTAAGACTTTCGAGTTTACCACAACCCGATAGAGCGCCTTCCTCGATACTGTTACCGCTTGTTATTTCGATAGATTTCAAATTGCTTTTGTTTATTGCAGAAATAGCGAGCGCGGGAATCTTTGCCGTCTCTATCAGACAACCGGAAAATGCGTCTAAACCTATAGATTCAATACCGTCGGGAATAGTCAAGTTCTTAAGCCCGCATCCGCTAAAAGCTCCTTCACATATCTTCGTTACATTTGCCGGAACGGTAAAGTCCAAACCTTGCTTCTTAACCGGGTAGCGGATCAATTGTTTACCATCTATCGTATATAATACGCCATCTATATCCTTGTAATATTGATTATTCTCGACAGTTATGTTTACCAGTCCGTCGCAACCCTTAAAGGCGTTATCTTTTATCGCAAAGACTCCTTTGCCTATCGTGACGTTTTTGAGTTTTTCGTAACCGACAAACGCACTTTCTTTTATTTCTCCGTCACATATGTTTACTTGCTCCACTGACTTTGGAATAAATGAAATAGCCGAAGCGGGAATAATTACGTGCGAGATAGGGCAACCGGAAAAAGCATTTTCTCCTATACTTGTCGAAGAACTCTCTATACTAAGATCCGTCAGATTTTTGCAACCGGAAAAAGCATAATGTCCTATGCTTGTTACCCTTTTGCTGATTACAAGGCTATTTACGCCGGAGCACGAACTAAACGCATAGGCGCCTATGCTCGTCACACTATCCGGAACAGAAACGTCCTTAAGTCTACTGCAGCCGTTAAATGCATTATCCCCTATTGCCGTAACCCCTTTGGGTATTTTCATGCTCTCAATGTTTGAGCACCAGGAAAACAATCCATTACCTATACTCGTAATACTATCGGGAATAGAGGCGCTTTTGAGTCCGCCACAACCGGCAAATACTTCGTCTCCCATGCTTGTTACATTTTGAGGAACAGCAATATTTGTAAGATTACTGCAACCGGAAAAAGCATTATCTCCTATGGCCGTTAATGATTCGGGGAGGGTTACTTCCTGTAGTTTACTACAATTTGAAAATGCGCTATTATATATATTTATTACCCGATTTCCGAAGTTAGCGACAGACAGATTACCGCAACCGGCGAAAGCATTGTCGCCGATAGATAACACATTATCGCCGATATCAACCTGTGTGATTGCGGAATTAAAGAAAGCGTCAGCCGCTATCGCAATAACGGGCTTACCGTTGTAAAAAGACGGAATTGCGACTTGTTGTTGTTCTTTCTCCATACCGGTCACGACGTAAAAGTCTCCGGAACTATCCTTAGACATAACGAGACCGTTACGCGCCTTATAGTCTTCCTCTCTTGCAACCTGCATATTGTGATTTACTACGCCGCTGATCGTAAAAACAATACCGAGCACAACCGCAAGGCACGCGGCGGCAATGGCGGAAAACTTAATAATCTTTTTCTTCCGTTTCGCTTCGGCTTCTTTTATTTGCTTGATTTTCTCGTCGCACTCGTCGGCTTTTTGCGCCGAATCCTTCCAGTCCTTGAGATTTACGAAAATATCTTTAGCGTCGGCGATTTTCTTTACATCAGCCACGCTCATTAACTTGACCGCTTCGTCATAGACAAAATTCTTTTGCCTGATAGCTTCTTCGGCTTTGAGCTCCTCTGACTTTTCTTTACACTTTGCCAATAATTCCGCGGAATCCTTCCAGTCGGGAATTTTGGCAAGCTGTTCGACCGCTTTGTCCAGCGCCTCAATCGAATTGCCGTTAAGAGCCGCAACGCCGGCGTTGTATATGGCGTCTTTGTCCGCAATAAGCTTTTCTTCTTTTAGCTTTGCGAGAGTGGTTTTGCATAGTTCGAGAAGTTCCGCGGTATTTTTCCATTCGCCTATCGCTTCGAGTTGCGGGATAATATTTGCAAGCGCTTCGATCGACTGCTTGTCCAAGGCTTCTTTTGCCTGATCGAGTATCGGAGTATTTTCTCTGTTAAGTTTCTTTTCGAGTAATACGTCGGCGGAAAAGTTTTCGAATAGTACGTCTCTCTTCGCTTTGCACATAGGACAAGATAAAAAACTTTTTCCGTTTATTTTTCCGCAAGTGCATATCCAGACTCCGTTTAATTTTTGCGGCTTTACCTTGGCAGACGTAGTATGGGTTTGCCTTAAAAACTCTTTTTCGATATCCGGAGCAAAACAGCCCGCAAACGGCTCGCAAGCTATACTTTCCCACGCGTCTTCTTTGTTCTCCCACGTAGTACCGTCCGTAAACACAACGTTGGTACAATAGCCCTTGATCTTGCGCGTCGTTTTTTCGGGTAACAAAATAAGGTTCTTACTTGCAAAGGCTACGTTTGGCGCAATATTGAGATCGAGAAGCTGAGACTCTTTGACTCCCTCGATCTCTTTGCCCGTTATGTCGTAACACTTGACTTGCAAAAATACGGCGGAAATGTTTTTGCCGCTCATATTGACTAATTTGAGCTGGGCAAAAATCTTATCCGTCTCGTTGTCTTTGAGTATCGCTCCGGCTTCGATAATAACGGGAGCGTTATCCGAATACAAGTTCTTGTCTTGTAAAAATAATCTGCTGAATCTCTCGCTCATAATCGTTCCTCTTATCTTACAGTTCCGGAATTTCGTCCAAATCGATTTCGCCGTTCGTCTTCGGTTTTGGCTTAGCGGCGGGTGCCTTTTTTTCGTCTGTTATACCCTGTGTTGCCATAATACTGCGCGATATAGGTCCTGCAAGCCACCACTCGAAGTTGAGTAATCCCGGACTTATTACTTTTCCTAATCCTCTTTTGGTATTGGTACTCTGTGCCAACCTCATCCCTTTTCCATCGTGTTCGCTAGCGATCCAAACCGGAATAGTCGCTATGATTCTTTTGCCATCCTTAAGCAGCATAAAGTATCTTACATATTCGCTTGTACCGGCAATCATTCTGCACTCAACCACGTCCCGTGCGTCAAAATCATATGTTGACTTTATATTAGATAATCTTATTGTGTGTTGACGATTATCAACAAGGTTTTTGGGGCCGATCTCAAAAATCCCAAATTCAAAGTCAGGCGACGTCGCTTTACCCCACGTATTGTTTGCCCCTTTCATTGCGTCCATAAATCCCATTTTTTATTTCTCCTTTTGAGTAAAATATTTACGCTTTATATTATAGCAAATGGGTGTGTCAGAAATTGACTTTTTGAAAGTTTTTTTTAAAATTTCTTAAAAAAATTTTTTAAATCCCTCCGAGAGTGTCAGTTTTTGACACAGTAGCAAGCATAGTAGGTCAATATCTGATACAGTGCGGCTAGCAAAAAACGCTATAAAACAAAAAGCGATCTCCGGGTAATGGAAATCGCTTTTTTGCTGAAACTTATTTCAGGCGGTTTTGCTCTTACGAGTTTCGCTCGGCGAGCATGGATGGGACTTTCTTCAGGCGCGCGGCGCGCTCTGTTTCGTCGACGAGCGTGGCGGCGGTTTTCCCTATCCCGGCAAAGGCGTACGGCAAGCCACTTGCCGCCAAAGCCGTTTTTAGCGCGGGATCATTCTTTTATAAGGCTTTCGAGGACTTCGAACAAGGCTTCCGGCTGTACGGGCTTGGAAAGATGGGCGTTAAGCCCCGCTTGCAAACTACGCTGTACGTCTTCGTCGAAAGCGTTAGCCGTGAGCGCGATGATGGGGATCGTTTTCGCGTCGGGGCGGTCAAGTTTGCGGATCTCCCGAGTCGCTTCCAACCCGTCCATTTCCGGCATACGCATATCCATCAGGATCGCGTCATAATACCCGACTTGGCTGCCGGCGAACTTTTCGAGCGCGATTTTACCGTTTCCGGCAATATCCGCTTCGATTTGTCTGGACTGAAGTACCATTTTCATGATATCGGCGTTGATCTCGACGTCTTCGGCGAGCAATACTCTGCGGCCTTCCAGTTTCGTTTTCTTTTCGGTCTTCTTGGTATCGACGCTCTTGCGTTTTGCCGCGCTCTCGTATTCTTCCAGAACGTTAGCGGCGAACAGCGGCTTTGAGATAAATCCGTCGACGCCCGCTTTCGTCGCTTCTTCCAGCACGTCGTCCCACTTGTAAGCCGTAAGAATAATAATAGCGGATTCGTTATCGACGATTTCGCGGACGCGTCTTGCCGTTTCGACTCCGTCCATCTCGGGCATCTTCCAGTCGACGAGAATCAGGTTGTACGGTTCTCTCCGTGCGTGACGGAGTTTAACCATCTCGATCGCTTCTTTGCCGGAAGAAGCGGTTTCGGATGAGATCCCTACTTTTCCGAGAACGAGTTTTGCGTGTTCGCACGCAATGGGATCGTCGTCCACGACCAGCGCTACCATATCCTGCGGCCGGATTTCGCTTGTTTTGTCGGAGGCTTCGCCGTCTTTGTCGTCAAGCAGCGTGATCGCGACCGTAAAAGTCGTTCCGACGCCTTTTTCGCTTTCGACCCGAATATCCCCGTTCATCATTTCCACAATGTTTTTCGTGATCGCAAGTCCTAGACCGGAACTGCCGTATTTGCTCGTCGCCGAGATATCCTCCTGCGAAAACGCGTCGAAAATGTGCGGCAAAAATTCCGGGCTCATACCTATTCCGCTATCCGAGATACGGAATGTGAGCGTACTCTTGCCGTCGTACTGCGCCGTTCGTTCGACTTCGAACTCGACCTTACCGCCGGAGGGAGTGAATTTAACGGCATTCCCGAGAATGTTGATCAAAACCTGACGGATCTTCATATTGTCGCCGATATAATAATCGTCGACCTGTCCTATGATCCTGCATTGATAATCCAGACCTTTTTCGTTGCATTGACCGCTGATCATCGTGTTGACCGACTCCAGAAGCCCGGACATCGAGAACTTTTCGCTCTTGACGACCATACGCCCCGACTCGATGCGCGACATATCCAGTATATCGTTGATCAGATTCAGAAGGTGTTCCGCCGCTGTCCCGATTTTTGCCAGATAATCCTTTGTCTTTTCCGGAGTCTGCGGATCGTTAAGAGCAATATTGTCAAGCCCGATGATAGCGTTCATGGGCGTGCGGATCTCGTGGCTCATATTAGACAAAAACGCGGTTTTCGCCTTGTTCGCCTGCTCGGCGGCGACAAGTGCGTCGTTGAGAGCGTGGCTTTGTTCTTCCAACTGAGTCTGCAGCGCGATACGGCGGTCCAATTCCTGTTGTTTGCCGCGTATTTCGGCGTTAGCGGTTTCTTTTTCAAGGAGCAAACTGGTATTTCGCCGCATTTGCATAACGATAAAAAAGAAGATCACCAGCATAATAACGACGATAATGATCGACTGGATCACGCTTTGAATTACTATCCGATTGGAGATATCTCCTACCTTTTCGCTGATCACGCTTTCCTGGATCAGGTATGTAAGCAGCCAGTCGGTCCCTTCCACGGGAACATAACTCAAAGTTTCGCGGGTGCCCTTATAGGTAAAAGAAGCGACGCCTCTTTTAAGATTTTCGAAATCCTTGCTGACTTTCTCATACGAATAACCCGTTTCGTAGTCCGCTTGCGAAAGGGCGTCCAGCAAATTGTCCTCAACGGCCAGTCCGCCGAGAACCGTGTTGCTGAGCGCAACGCCGTCGCTCGTATAAATATTGGTAAACGTGGAGCCGCTCTCCTGCGCCTGCATCGATACGCCGGCAAGCATATCTTTCATGTCGATCTCCATAAAGCAAACCACCAGGTGTTCGCCTTCGAACGGAAGACGCTCCACGGGCGAGGCGATAATAACGGTTTTGTCCGCGCTGTCGAGGTTTTTGATCGAAATTTCGGATCCTTCGATGGATCGGTAGTCAATATTGTATTCGTCGATATTAGTCTGCGTGCCGAGTGAAGTATAGATCAATCCGTTCTCGTCGATAAAAGCGAACTTCTGGAGAGTAAACAGCCGTTTCATTTTTGCCTGATACGACTGCAAATGCTCCATATCGCTCAAGTCCTCTTCGGTCATCAATTCGAGCGCTACCCGCATATCCGACACGCGCCCTTGCAAATTATCCGAAACAACCTGCTCTCTACGATCCGCAAGTTCGTCGAGATATAAAAGACTGACCGTCCTGACCTAATCGTCCGACGTTCTTTTCGCCCTCTGTCCCATCCAAACGGTCCCGACGACAAGCGTCAGCATAACGACGACCATGCCGATGATAACGATCAGAATAGGATTGTTCTTTTTGCTTTGCGCGTTCATAAGTTTTTCACTCCGTATTTTTCATAATAAAACCGAAATGCCGAGCGACTTTTCGTGCAAATATTCGCAGGCGTTGCCGCGACGACGTCCGATAAAACGCCAAACGGATTTATGACCGTCCCGTTTCGGTATGACGGAAAAACGATTTTACGAGTTTTGTCCGGCGAGCATGGATTTGACTTTCATAAGGCGCGTGGTGGCGGCGCGTTCGTTTTCGTCGAGTTTGCTCTTGATATACGCTATCGTTTCCTCGTACTGGGGGATCATAACGTACTCGAGAGCGTTGACGCGGCGCTTGTTGCGCTCTATTTCGTCGCTGAGCATGGCGACGGCTTTCTCGATCTCGGCAAGACGGAGAAGAAGGCTGACTACGGCGGTTATTTTGCGCACCGAATAGTCCGCTTCGCTCGTAATGTCGGCAAAAGCGTACGGCAAGCCGCTCCGCCTCTCTTCCTTGACGGAGATATCGGGCACCACTACGCCCATTATGCTCTTGGTCTTGTAATCCGCCTCCACGCCTACCGCGGGCATCGAAAACGCCTTCTCGAGTTGCTCTTTGCCGGTAAGTCCGCTTGCCATCGAAAACTGCCTGAGCGCGCCGGAAAGTTCGCCTTCCACCAAATCGCGCAGGCGTTTATTTTCTTTGATAAGCACCGAAAACCGCCTTATCATCTCGTCGGACTTGTCCTTGAGAAGTTTGTGGCCGCGTTTTGCGGTGGACAGGCTCGCCTTAAGACGTTTGAGCTCCATGCGAGTCGGATTGACGTTAAGTCTTGCCATTTATTGCTCCTTAAATCTTCGGAAGATACTTGTCGATATACTTTTCTTTGATACGCTTGAGTTCGCTCCTGGGAAGGATAGCGAGCAGTTTCCAGCCGATGTCGAGCGTCTCTTCGATGCTTCGGTTGGTCGTAAAACCCTGCGAAACGTAATGCTTCTCGAATTCTTCGGCAAACTTCGCGTAAAGTTTATCCGTCTCGGTAAGCGCGCTGTCGCCCAGAATAGCCGAGAGTTCCTTACACTCCTTGCCCCTTGCGTACGCCGCGAAAAGCTGGTTCATCGTGTCGGCGTGATCTTCGCGGGTTTTTCCGTCGCCGATACCCTTATCCTTAAGTCGCGAAAGCGACGGCAAAACGTCGACGGGCGGGTTTACGCCTTTCTTGTACAGTTCGCGCGAAAGAATTATCTGACCTTCGGTAATATACCCGGTAAGGTCGGGAATGGGGTGCGTTTTGTCGTCTTCGGGCATGGTAAGGATCGGGATCTGCGTGATTGAGCCTTCCTTGCCCTTTATCCTTCCCGCACGCTCGTAAAGAGTCGCAAGGTCGGTATACAGGTATCCGGGATAGCCGCGCCGTCCGGGCACTTCCTTACGCGCCGCCGAAACTTCTCTGAGCGCCTCGGCGTAGTTGGTAATATCCGTCATAATGACGAGTACGTGCATTCCGCAGTCGAAGGCGAGATATTCCGCGCAGGTAAGCGCCATACGCGGCGTCGCTATACGCTCGATCGCCGGATCGGAAGCAAGATTGGTAAACAATACCGTCCTTTCGATCGCTCCCGTGCGGCGAAAGTCTTCGATAAAGAACTCGGCTTCTTCGAACGTTATGCCTATCGCGGCGAAAACTACCGCGAATTTGCTGTCGGAATTACGCACCTTGGCTTGTCTCGCTATCTGCGCGGCAAACTCGGCGTGCGGCAAACCCGACATCGAGAAAACGGGGAGTTTCTGACCGCGCACGAGCGTGTTCAGTCCGTCGATAGCCGAAACGCCCGTCTGAATGAATTCGTTGGGATAGTTGCGGGCGGCGGGGTTGATGGGCGAGCCGTTGATGTCGAGTTTTTTGTCCGCGATTATCGGCGCGCCGCCGTCGCGGGGATTGCCCATACCGTCGAAGACCCTGCCCAGCATATCCGCCGAAACGGACAACGACAGGCTTCTGCCCAAAAATCTCGCCTTGGCGGTCGAAATTTTGAGTCCCTGAGTGTTTTCGAATAACTGAACGACGGCTTTGTCGTCCTTGACTTCGAGGACTTTGCCGCGGCGAACTTCGCCGTTTTCCTGCACTACTTCGACGAGTTCGTCGTACTTGACTCCCTCGACGCCTTCAACGAGCATAAGAGGCCCCACGACCTCTCTTATCGTCTTGTATTCCTTAAACATTGTCGCCCTCCTTCTCAAGCGCGCCTATTTCGCGTTCGAGTTCGGCGCGGATCTCGTCGAGCGCGGCGATATCTTTCTCTTCGATATACTTCGCTCTGCCTATTTTTTCTTTAGCCGGGCACGCGAGAATGTCGTTAAGCTCCGCGTAAGCCGCTACCGCGCGCTGTCCGCAGTCGTAAAAAGTCTTGATAAGCCGCAGCATTTTGCATTGCTTCTCCAAGGACGAATACGTGTCGACTTCGTGGAACGCGTTTTGATGCAAATAGTCCTCGCGGATCATCTTTGCCGTTTCCATAGTCATACGATCCTTGTACGAGAGAGCGTCCATACCCACCAGGCGCACGATTTCGTCAAGCCGCGCTTCTTCCTGCAGAATATTCATGATAAAACCGCGAAGCTCCATAAAGTCTTCGCCTACGTTGTCGTCGTACCACTCTTTCATGCGGTCGGCGTACAGCGAATAACTGATAAGCCAGTCGATAGCCGGGAAATGTCTGCGATAAGCGAGCTGCGCCGACAATCCCCAGAATACCTTGACGATACGAAGAGTCGCCTGCGAAACGGGTTCGCTGAGGTCGCCGCCGGGCGGAGAAACCGCGCCGATAGCCGATACCGCGCCGATCTTGTCTTCGCTTCCGAGGACTTTGACGATACCCGCGCGCTCGTAAAATTCCGCAAGACGAGAAGCGAGATACGCGGGATAACCCTCGTCGCCGGGCATTTCTTCGAGTCTGCCGCTCATTTCGCGAAGAGCCTCCGCCCAACGCGATGTCGAGTCCGCCATAATAGCGACCGAATAGCCCATATCACGGAAGTATTCCGCTATCGTGATACCCGTGTAAATAGAAGCTTCGCGCGCCGCTACCGGCATATCCGAAGTGTTGGCGATAAGCACGGTGCGCTTCATGAGCGATTCGCCCGTGTGCGGATCGATAAGTTCGGGAAATTCGTTGAGAACGTCGGTCATTTCGTTGCCGCGTTCGCCGCAGCCTACGTAAACGACGATCTGCGCGTCCGCCCACTTGGCGAGCTGGTGCTGAACGACCGTTTTGCCGCTTCCGAAAGGTCCGGGAACGGCCGCCACGCCGCCCTTGGCTATCGGGAAAAGCGTGTCTATTACGCGCTGACCGGTAACCATAGGCATGGACGGAGTCATTTTTTCCTTGTACGGGCGCGCTTTGCGGACCGGCCAGCGCTGAAGCATGCATACGTTCGTCTTCTTGTCGCCGTCGCGAATGACCGCCACCGTTTCGGTAACGTTGAATTCGCCCGCTTTTATTTCTTCGACTACGCCCTTAACGCCGTAAGGCACCATAATTTTGTGGCTTACTATCGACGTTTCGGCAACCGCGCCTATCACGTCGCCCGCCGTAAGAAAATCGCCTTTTTTAACCGTCGGCTCGAACTTCCATTTCTTTTCGTGGTCGATATTGTCTATGTGCATTCCGCGCTCGATACGCTCGCCGTAAGAGGCGACGAGTTTGTCGAGCGGACGCTGAATACCGTCGAAAATTCCTTCGATAAGTCCCGGTCCGAGCTCGACCGAAAGCGGCATACCGGTACTTTCTACCGCGTCGCCTACGCCGAGTCCCGAAGTCTCTTCGTAAACCTGCACGGAAGCTCTGTCGCCGCGCAGTTCGATAACTTCGCCGATAAGTTGTTTTTCGCCTACCTTGACTACGTCGTAAACCTTGACGTCCGCCATATTTTCGGCTACGATAAGCGGTCCGGAAACCTTGATGATTCTGCCTGCCATTTACTTTTCCTCTCTGTTAAATAAGATGTCCACCCCGAGCGCCCGTTCCATTTCTTCGCGCATTTTGTCGCGCGCGTAAGAACTTGCGCCGTTTTCGGACGGAACGGGAACGACTATCGGGTACGCCTGCTCGTTGAATCTCTTGATAAGATCGTCGAGCGGCCGCGCGAGATCGTCCGTAATGAATATTATTTTGTAATTCCGCGCAAGCCTTCGCAGCAGCGTCCTGGCGTCCTTTTCGTCCACGGCGGTAAACGCGTCCACGCCGCCCGCCTTGAAAGCAAGTACGCTCTCGCCGTTGCCTATGATAGCGGTTTTACCCTCCATAGCCCTCTCTCAACCTCTCTTTTATTTCGTCTTTGTTTACGCGGCTTACAAGCCCCGCGAGTATGATGCGGACGTTTTTGATCTCGTTTTCCTTGTACGCCTTGTAAAGCAGTATCGGCAAAACGCCCTCCGTCTCGTACCTGCGCTCCTTGAGTTTGCGCAAAAAGTACCCGTCGCATTCCCGCTCCAAAAACACGAGCGGTTTGCCTTCTTCCTTTGCCTTGAGCCCGCTCTCGACCGCTTTCGAAAAATCGGTAAAAGCAAATGCCTGCGTCGCGTTAGCCGTATCGCGAGAAGCCAGAAATCCGAGTTGTCTTACGGTTATTTTACCGCCCTGTATATAAGATCTCGCCGCCTGCTCTTCGTCAAAAGCCCTGAGCGCCGTCGCAACGTTGATACCGTCTATTTCGTGTCTTACGGCGTCTTTGTACGCGCCGCGCGGCACCAAAGCGAGCATATACGCGTAATACGCGCGCAAAAATATCAGACTGACCGCGCCGCCCGCCGCCGCGCCCGCTTCGAGCGCGATGACCGCCCGCTTCATAGGCTCCGACAAGTAATGCGGTACGCCCTTGAAGTCTTCGTCAATAGCGATTTTGAGCGCCGCGACGGATATTTCGCCTTGCGGCAAAAACATCTTCTCGTTGCCGTAACCATAGTGAAGTCTTACCGCGCATTCCGCGTTGTGAAAATCGTTGCGCGCGAAAAAACACCGCCTGAGTTTTCCCGACGGAGAATAATCGCGCAGCAGCTCGGTAAGCGCGTAAGTTTCCGCCGCGAGCAGTTTTTCGTACTCCGTCGCCCTTTCGGTCTCCGCTCCTTTGCCGAATCCGTACTCCCGCAAAGCGGTCAGCGCTTCGTCGGCGCTCTCGCATTCGATGAGCCGCGCGAGCTTGTCGGGCGTAATAAGCGCGCCTTCGCGGGACTTGATTATTCCGTTGATAAAGTTTACGTCCTTATTCATACACTCAACCAAACAACTTTTTTGCGATTTCGTTCTCGTCGCCGTCTTTGAGCGAAGAAAGCAAAGAGTCGAAAGAAAGATCCTTGTCGAATTTGTCGTTGCGGATAATAAGACCGCCGCTTATTTCAGCGGTCTTTTCTACCTTGAGCGCTTTTTCTTTAACTACTTTAAGCGACCTGACCTGCTCCGCCGAAACGGGCGCTTTGAGCGAAACGTCAACCGTTTCGCCTTTTTCGGCGTATTTGAGAAGAAGTTTTTCGATAAGCGAAAGATAATCTTTTTCTTTGAGCGCCGCGAGTTTTTCGCCCGTACGGACGTAAACGGATTCTATCGCCGCTTTTTTGCGCGATAACGCTATTTTGCGCGACTCGACCTGCGCGAGCGTCGTCCTTCTCGAAACGATCTCCTCCGCCTCTTTGCGGGCGCGCTCGGAAGACAAACGGATCAGTTCGTCCGCTTCCTTTTTCGCTTCGGCGAGTTTTGCCTCGGCGGAAGTTTGCGCCGCGCTTACCGCCCGTTCCGCTTCGAGCTTTGCGTCGGAAAGGATCCTTTCGGGAACGGTCATTTTTCCGTCCTGTGCCATTACTTTCTCCTTACAGCATTATGCCGAGTACGAGCGCGAGAATAGCGTAGAACTCGATCATCGCCGGGAAAAGAATATATCTGCCGCTGCCCGCGTCGTTTTTGCCTACCGCGTAAATGCACGACGCCGCCGCTTTGCCCTGGAAAATCGCCGAGAGCATACCGGTAACGCCGAGCGCGAGCGCCGAAGCGAACACTATCCAGCCGAGGTTCCCCGCCGCGCCCGCTTCGGGTACGGTGCCGAGCTTGATTACGGAATATACGAATCCGTAAATACCCTGCGTCGCGGGAAGAAGCGCCAAAACGAGCACTTTCGAAAATTTCTTGCTGTCCTCGCTGAGTACGCCCGCCGCCGCCGAGCCCGCCTTATAAAGGCCGAAAGCCGAGCCTGCGCCGCAAAGGATAAGACACAAAGCAAGTCCCAAAATTGCAATTCCTCTACCGTCCATTGTTAAATTCCTCCGAATTTGATTATTATTTTTATCGTTTTCGCCGTAAGGCGCAAAACCCTGTCTTACGCGCGCTTTTCGCGCTTAGCCATATCCTTAGGCGCGAAATACGCGTGTTTTGCCGAAGAGCCGAGCGGCGTAAACAGTTCGCCGTCGCCCTCGTAAAACTTGCCGAAAAACTCTACGTACTGAAGTCGCGAGTCGTGAATAAACGCGCCGAGCAGTCCTATCGCTATATTGAACACGTTGCCGACGACTATTATGACCACGCCGGCGACTATGCCGAAAGGTCCGAGCGGGAAAAGCATCCCCACCGCTATCGTTTGCGAAAATATCGACGCTATCTGCGCGCCCGAAAGCATCAAGCCGTAAAGCCGCGCGTACGAAAGTATATCCGAAGCGAGATTTATCAGCCCGTAAGCGGAAGTAAAGACGTTGAGAACTTTCTTCGCGCCTTTTTCGCCGACTCCCGCCGTAAGCACGCCGACGCCTATCGCGGCAAGCGTGATTATACCGGCTATAAGAGTAAGATCAGACAGGTTTTCGGCTATTCCGAAGACCGTAAACACGAGCCCGACAAGCCCTATCGCCCACATAAGACCGCCGCAGATACCTTCGAGGACTTTGCCTCTGCCAAACAACTGGATAGCCTTGAGAAGATACGCAGTCGCTATATGCACGCAACCGAGCGCCATGCACCACATAAGTATCGCGGGAACGTTGATGCCCGCTATGTTGGCGGGGGCGAGTATAGAGTCGATATGCTCAAGATAAAATTCGTTGTACGCGCTGCCCGCAAAGAGGCGAATCAGCGCAAAACCGAACCAGCTGTCGAAAAACACGCCGAATATAAAGGCGAATATCCCCGAATAAGCGAAGGTTTTGACCATGCGTTTGATGGCGGAGCCAGGCTTTTGGCGCGAGGCGAACCACAAACCTATCAGCAACATGAGTATTCCGTACACCGCGTCCGCCATGATAAATCCCATAAACAGCGAGAAGAAAAAGCCCATTACCGCGTTGGGATCGAGAGCGCCGTACGACGGCGGAGAATACATGTTGGTAACCACTTCGAAATTGCCGGCTACGGGGCGGTTTTTCATATACGTGGGCGCGAAATCGCCGCGCGGAACAGGTTCGAAAACGACGTATAACGCGCTTGCTGCGCTACTCGCGGCAGACTTTACCTCGTCGGTTTTTTCCGTCGGCACGTACGCTTCTATTACGACGGTGCGCGCCGTCTTCTTGAATTCTTTTTCCGCGGAGGCTTTCTCGACGCAGAAATTAAGATAATCCGCGTAAAGTTTGAGAAGGCGCGTTTTGGCTCCCAGAGAGGCGAGGCGCACGTCTTCCTTGTTCTCTTCTTCCGCCAGTCTCTTCTCTTCCCTTTCTATCTCGGCAAGTTTGGTCGCCGCGGTATCGTCGGAGAAAAACGGACATTTATTAAATCCGGCTTCGACTAGAGCCGTCTCCGTCGCGGCGGCCTGCGAAACGTGATAAACCACGCAAACGACCGCAAGTTGTCCGCTCCTGCCCTTTATCTCCGCTTCCGCGCCGATCTCCGCCGCTTTGGCTGTCAGCGCGTCCGCCTTGTTGGAGTCGACGGTGCCGAGCCTTACGCACGAATGAGCCGTGGAAGCATACGCCGAAAACGGCATCGTCAGGCACGAATAAATCGAATATAACTTTTTGTTCTGTCCTATCGTAAGAGAAAGCGCGCGTATTTCGGCGCGGCGTCTTTCCGAGTTTTCCGCCGCCTCAACTACGGCAAGCGCCTCGTTTTCTTTCTCCGCTACGGCGAAAAATTCGTCGTCGTTCGTCTCGAACCCGTCGCCCGCGATCTCTTCGGGGCGGTCTTTCTTATCCAATCTTTCCCGTGCGCCCGCAATATGATCGATCGCTTTTTCTATTCTGTCGATCTTCGCTTCCGTCTCCGTGACGTCGTCGGGGAAAACTTTCTGCGTAAACGCGAAATTCCTCGCCGATCTGATCTGAACGGCCTGCGTGCGTTTGAGCGAATCGAGAACGGCGCTCTTATCGCGCTTGAGGGCGACGAGCGTCATTACCGACATCTCAGCAATCGCCATTTAATACCCTCCCGACTAATTCGTCCGACAATTCTTCTATACGCTCTTTCGTCTTGTCCGAATCCCGATCCGCCTCTTCTTCCGCGAGTTTTAACGCCGCGGCGAATTCTTCGTCCGCGCGTCCGGCGGCTTCGGCAAGAGTTTCTTTACGCGCTCTTTTCGCCTCCGCTTTCGCGGCGGAAACTACGGCGAACGCCTGTGCGTCGGCTTCCGTCTTTATTTTTACGGCTTGCTCGTCGGCCCGCAAGCGGATATTCTCCGCTTCCTTTTCCGCCTGAGCTATTTCTTTGAGCACGTCTTCTATCATGGCTACCTCCTCGTCCGCTCTCGTTGAATCGGGTCTTAAAAAAAATCCGTCACAAACGACACATTCCCCGTTGTGCGACAGACTCCTCCAAACGAACGATTATTCGAGTATATTATAATATCTTTCTTTCTATTTGTCAACCGCAAAAACGAAATAGTCGGATCCGGGTAATTTTTTTGACCCGTCAAAATCGGACTGACTTGCCGAAAAACGACGAATCGAGCCGGGCGGTTCGGTGTTTCCGCCCGGCTCGATCCGAACTTTATCCGAGTATTTCGATCACCGGCGACTTGAGAACGCCGGTATTTTTGAGACAGTACTCGTACGACCACTCGTCGCCTTTCGTGTACCAGTATCCGGGGCCTATCCAGCGGAGCGGAACGGCGGCGTGCAACGCGTTAAAGCAGTTTACGCGGCTTACGTACGCCGTAACGTAAACTTTGTGCTCGCCCGCCTTGAGCGTGCCGAGAGATACCGTGAACGGCGAATACGCTATGCGGCCGCACTCGCGCCTGTCGACTCTTACGGACAGAAGCGCCGCGCCGAAATGCGAGGCGTTGAGTCTTACTTCGCTTTCGCGCTCAAGCGAAAGCGGAAGCTCGTAAGTGATCGCCGCGCCGTAGAAAGGCATTCCCCAATCCTTGAGCGGACCGAAACCTATGCGCGCGGGGCGCTTGGTCAGTTCTGCCGACGCGCCGCTTGCTTTTACGCCGAACGCGCCGAGAAGGAAATAGTTTTCGAGGCTCGTGCGCTTGCCGAAAGGTGCCTTGACGACTATTACGTTTTCGCCTTTTTTGAGCGCGGGAATATCCGTGGTGTAAATGCGTTTGTCCGTAAAGTAGCCGTTTTTGACGATATTCGCCTTTTCGCCGTTGACGAACACTTCTTCCGCTTCCTCAAAGGCGAGTCTGACCTTGACCGCGACGGCGCTTGGCACAGTGAATTTGAGATAAACCGATTTTTCGGCTTTGCTCTCGCCTATTACCCACGGCTGAGCGTCTCTGCCGTCGGCGTTGGGATAACCGTACTTGGCGCGAAGGAGCGCGTCGATACGCAGCATTTCTTCTTTTGCGTTATAGTTTTCGCCGTCTTCCGACCATTCGGGCATATCGAGTACGAGCACGTTGTCTTCCGCCGTACTGTATTTTACGGGATCCTTATAATCGACGACGCGCAAAACGTTCCGCTCTTGCTTTTCGCTCTTTTTGCCGTTTCCCTTGCCCGGGCGGAGGCGCAACAATACGCTGTCGCTGATATACATATCGCGGTAAACAAGCGTTTTGCCGTCTTTCTGCTCGTAATCCGGCGTGAATTTATTTCCGCTTATCGTATCGTAAAGAGCGGGAATAAAGTTTCCTTTTACTTCTATGCTCAGACGCCGCGCGCGATAATAAGTCGACTCGCGCTTGCTGTTTTCGTTAAAATCCCTGCCGCGCGCGATAAACAGCCACTTGTCTTCGCCGTCGCGCCGCATCTGATAAATATAATCGTCCGGCCTCGTGCCGTCGCCGAGGCGCAGCGAAACGTCGCGATACGGCTCGAGTGCCGTGAGAAGATCGTATTTGTCGAAAGGCACTTTCTCGGCGAGGGCGTACAGTTCGTCCGCCGCAAACGAGCGCACCGCGTCGACGTATTCGGGTTTCGCTCCCGCAAAAATAACCTTGCCGCCTTTTCTGATAAATTCGGTAAGGATTTTTACCGTGGACGAGCGAAGAGTTTTGACTCCGGCGACGACTACCGCATCGTAGTTCATTTCGCCTACTTTCAGTCCGCTTTCGCTCTCTTCGTACTCTTCGGGAAGGAGCGATTCGCTGATATAGTCGAAGTCGATAGTGCCGAACAAAAGCCAGTTGATAACGTTGTCGAAGTCGGTCTGAAGCTGTTTTTTCATTTCGCTCGTCGTATCCTGCGGGCCGTCGAACAGCCAATAACTCTCTATCGGGTGAATAACCGCGACTTTTACGTCGGGTTTGCCGCGGGTCATGGCGACGTTTACGCGGGCAAAGTGGTCCTCGACGAGCGGATATTGCGCGTACCAGGACGACTGATACGAAACGGAGGCGGGATAATCGCGTTTTGCCGAGCCTTTCATGCTGTACCAGCTAAGGTGCGGAACGCGCACGGTCACGCCGAGCGCCGCCTGCCAGTCGCCTTGGAATTTGTGTCCGCAAAAGTCGAAATCCCAGCCCGTAACGCCGTAAAGTTCGCTGAGCATCCCTTCCTTACCGAGTTGGTGTACGACGGACTGACACTGCTTGGCGGTGGTAAGTTCCACGTAATTGCAAAGCATATCTATTCCGGGAATGCCGAAACCGCGGTACATACGCATCGTTTCGCCCACGCTCCCGGTTTGCGACGGAAGCGTCGGCTCGCGCATAACGTGTCCGGTAAGATAAAATCCGTGATCGGAGCACCATTTGCCGATATTGTCCGCAAACGCCTCGGTAAACTTCTGACACAGCGCGTCGTGATAGTCGTAGCGGACCTTGGACGGGCCGTCCGCCGTATCCCAGATTATCTCGGGGAGTTTGTCGATAAGATCGTAGCCGTAACGCGACTTGAAAAATTCCGCGAATTTCCTGCTCCACGGACGCATCATGTCGCCTTCGGAAAACGCCGACGGCATGGGCGGGCACGCGACGAATTGCGGCTCGTCGGTAAATATCGACGGAACGGTCTTGCCGAATTCTTTGCCTATTTTCCCGTAGTACCGCTCGTGCGTTACGCGGATAAATTCGTCTACCGCGTCCTTGTCGAGCGTGTCGAGATAGGCTTGATTATTAAACCAGCCGTTATCGCCCGCGACGACCGAATAAACGTACCGTTTTTTGCCTTTCGCCTCGTCGTTTTCGCCTATAACGCGATAACTTCCGAGCGTTCCGTCGTCGTTGAGCGCCACGTCGAACGCCGCTAAAAACTCGGGACGGCGATAGTTCCACACGAAGGCGCCTTCTTTCGTTTCCCTGTCTACCTTTTCGCCTATTTTGCCGCGCGAAATAATAAGATATGTCTGTCTGTATTCGTAATTCTTCGTAACTATTCCGCCCGCCGCGCCCGACGGCCAACGGTCCTCGTCGTAAAGATACGCGAGCATTTTTTCGTCCTTCGCCTTGTCCACGCACGCCGAAACAAGATCCATAAACTCGTCGGACAGATACGGCGTCGCCATACCCGAACGGACGTGCATATGGAAGCCGCCGAAGCCCATTTCCTTAAGCACTTCTATCTGGCGCAGCAGTTCCGCCTTGTCGAGATCGTCGTTCCACGACCAAAAAGGCGCGCCGCGATACTCGCTCGTGGGGGTTTTGAAGAGTTTTTCGTCGAATTTGTTTTTGTTTTTTTCGTAAAACATATCTACCTCCGGACTTTGATTATATTTTACTATCCCGGCCGCAATAATGCAAGTAATTTTCGCTTGGGCGCGCAAAGAAACGAAAATTGACAACTTCGCAATTTTTCGCTCATTTTACGGGGCGACTTTTGCGAAAAGCGTTTACAAATCCGGCGCGTAATGATATAATTAGAAAAAAATTCGCGAGGTGAATCATGGAAGACAACCGTCCCGCAAGAATAAGACTCATCAAACTTTGGGAAATTCTCAACGCAGAGACCGACGAAGATCATCGGATCGGCACTAACGCCCTTCTGGAAAGGCTGGGAAAAGAAAACATCGAATGTACGCGCAAAACTCTGTACGGAGATATCGACACGCTCAACGAGCTGGGATACGAAGTTTTGTGCAAAAGAAGAGTGGGCAACGAATACTACGTCGTCGACCGGAAATTCGACCTGCCCGAAATACGCATTCTTCTCGACGCGGTCCAGGCGGCGACTTTTATCACCGAAGACAAGACGAAACTGCTCGTCGACAAAATAGCTTCGCTCGCGGGTTCTAACCGCGCGCAGATCCTCAAACGCAACGTCGTTAAATTCAACACGCGCAAAAAAGACAACGAAAAGATTTTTTATAACGTAAACGAAATATCTCTCGCTATTACGCAGGGCAAAAAAATCACTTTCAAGTATTTCAAGTTCAACGAAAAACACGAGCGCGTTTACCAAAAGAATTCCGCCGTTTATTGCGTAAACCCGATAGCGACCGTCTTCGACGACGACAATTACTATCTCGTTTGCCGCCACGACGGGCGCGATGCCGTGACTCACTACCGCGTGGACCGCATGGATTCGGTAAATATCACGGACGCGGATATCGAAACGGCGCAAGAAGAAAACTTCGATATTGCCAAGCATAAAAACGAGATCTTCGGAATGTTTACCGGCGAAGAAGTCGAGGCGACGTTTGCGTTCAAGCCGACTCTTACGGACGTCGTTTTCGACAAGTTCGGTCCGGTAAACGCGGTGCGCAACGGACGCGATCTCGTCTTCAGCGCGACTGTGCAGAAAAGTCCGCAATTCTACGCCTGGTGCTGCGGATTCGGAACGGACTTCCGCGTGATAGCGCCAAAGAGTCTGGTCGCAGAACTAAAGGACTACACTTCTTCTCTGCGCAAAATGTACTCCAAAGAACTTAAGGAAGGAGAAAGAGAATGACCGAAAAAGGGCTGAAAACCCAATACGTACGCGCCGATTTTTGCGTCGTGGGCGGAGGGCTCGCAGGAATTTGCGCGGCAGTCGCGGCGGCGAGAGAGGGCGTAAAAACGGTGCTTGTTCACGATCGTCCGGTGCTCGGAGGCAACGCTTCGGGCGAGATACGGATGTGGCCGTGCGGCGCGCAGAACTACGCCGAAAAAGAAACCGGGTTATTCGAAGAGATCGCCCTAAGCAGCTACCGCTACAACCCCGATAAGAAATATTGTCTGTGGGACGCGAATCTGCTCGCCTTTGTAAGGCGCGAAAAGAACCTTACGCTGTTTCTCAACTGCGCGGTTTTCGACGCCGCTACGGAAAACGGCGTCATAAAGTCGGTAAAGGGCTATCAGACGACTACGCAAAGTTTCGTCGAAGTGCAAGCCGATTACTTTGCCGATTGCTCTGGCGACAGCGTTCTCGCTCCGCTTAGCGGCGCGTCTTTTTTTTGGGGCAGAGAGAGCAAAGACGAGTACGGCGAGAATATGATGAAAACTCACGAAAAAGCCGACTTGATGACGATGGGCACGTCTTGTCTTATTCAGGCGCGCGACGTCGGAAGAAAAGTAAAATTCATCGCGCCGCCGTGGGCGGAAAAAACGACGGTCGAAAAACTGAAAAGTCGCGGATTCGATATTCATAACCCGTCCGAAAACTACTGGTATATCGAAATAGGCGGCACCGAAAACGTGATCGACAACGCCGAAAAACACGCCGAAAGACTGATTTCGATCTGCCTCGGCGTGTGGGACGCGATAAAAAACTCGGGGGAGTTTGACGCGGATAACTTCGACATAGATTTTATCGGTTTTCTTCCCGCAAAACGCGAAAGCAGGCGAATGGAAGGCGATTACGTAATGACCGCGGTCGATATCGAAAACCGAGTTAAGTTTGCCGACGAGGTCGCTTACGGCGGCTGGCCGCTCGACGATCATAACCCGCTCGGCTGGGACGGAGAGCGAGCTAATTATACCGTAAAAACAAACACTTACGGCATACCGTACCGCTGTCTGTATTCCAAAAACGTATCTAACCTTTTCTTCGCGGGGCGCAATATCAGCATGACTCACCTCGCGATGAGTTCGGCGCGCGTAATGGGCACTTGCTCCGCTCTCGGTCAAGCCGTAGGCGTAGCCGCAAGTCTTGCCGTAAAATATTCGCTCTCGCCGCGCGAAGTGGGCAAAGAAAAAATCGACGAACTTCAGCAGATACTGCTTCGAAACGATTGCTATCTGCCCGATATCAAGCGCAGAGTTATGCCTTCCTGCGCGGCGGCTTGTCCGATAAGCGCGCTTACGGACGGTGCCGATAGGAACTTAAGCGAAAACGACGAGGCGACGACCCTTGCCGGCGGCGAAAGTATCTCGCTCGACTTCGCCGAGCCGACCGCCGGGAAATATCTTAAGATAGTGTTCGACTCGGATATTTTGCGCGAATGCTTTAAGGATATGCACACGACCGAACGGAACCTGCTGACGCGCTGCAACACGCTGTCTTCGTCGCCGACGATGCGTGTGCCGGATTCTCTCGCGCGCGACTTCGACGTCGCAATAGAATACACGGACGGAAAACGCGAAACGTACCGCGAAAAAGACAACTTGCGGCGCAACGTGCTTATTCCGCTTTCCGCTCCGGTAAAAAAAGCGACTCTTTCGATATTCTCCAACTGGGGAGGCTCCGAGAAAACGCGCTTGTTCGCTTTTGACCTGACGGCCGTTTAGTGCTTGACAAAAAAAAGACGAAGAATAAATCGCGTTTCTCTTAGGGATTTTTTTGACATTATAAAAGACTAACGAAAATTCGTTAGTCTTTTTTTTTTGCATCGCAAAAACACACGACTTTGCAAGGCGAAGTATAGTGTGCTACACTTTATTTTTTCTCTTTTATTGTTTTGCACGAAGAAATTAACATTTTTCTTATAACACCACAATCGTTAT
>CACZPH010000028.1 GCA_902783025.1 uncultured Eubacteriales bacterium
CGATCTCGACGAGTATAGGCGTTTTGCCGTTTATCTCTTCCAAAAACCTCTCGAACGTCGGGATCTTTTCGTCCGTACCGCCGAGGCGGATTTCGTCAAGGTCGGATTTTTTGAGATTATTCGCGTAGCCGTCCGCGCCGGTAACGCGAGCGAGTTTGTTATCGTGAAAAACTATCACCGTGCCGTCGTCGATAAGTCTTACGTCCGTTTCGATACAGTACCCGCCCTTTATCGCTTTGCTAAAAGCCGCGAGCGAGTTTTCGGGCGCTTCTTCGTCGTGCAGACCTCTGTGCGCGATCGGAGTGGTAAAAAGTTTGCTTTCCCTGAGATTCATGAGTGCCTCTGCTTAGTTTTTTTTACTATACCAGTATACACTAATCGCAGCCAAAAAGCAAGAGAAAAACACCATTGCGCTCAAAATCTGACCTTGAGGCGCGTTTTCGGCGGGATTTTTGCCCTGATAATTGCTTTTTTCGTTTGCGTTTTCGGCGTTTATATAATATAATAGTATCTATGGATCAGACTCATATCAGGAATTTTTGCATAATAGCTCATATCGACCACGGCAAAAGCACTCTTGCGGACAGGCTTATCGAGCTTACCGGCACCAAGTCCAAGCGCGACATGGAAGACCAGCTTCTCGACTCGATGGATATCGAACGCGAACGCGGCATAACCATCAAGCTTACCCCCGTGCGCATGAAGTACGTATACGATGGCGAGGAGTATATTCTTAATCTTATCGACACGCCCGGCCACGTCGATTTTACAAACGAGGTTTCGCGTTCGCTCGCGGCGTGCGAAGGCGCGGTTCTTATCGTCGACGCGACTCAAGGCGTGGAGGCGCAGACTCTCGCCAACGTTTATCTTGCGGTAGACAACGATCTCGAGATTCTGCCGGTAATCAACAAAATAGACCTTCCCTCGGCGCAAGTCGAAGAAACGCGCCGCGAAATAGAAGACGTGATAGGCATAGATGCTTCTCACGCGCCCGCCGTATCGGCGAAAGACGGCGTGAATATCGACGAAGTGCTTCGCAAGATAGTCGAGTTTTTCCCCGCGCCCAAGGGCGATCCCGAAGCCCCGCTCAAGGCGCTTATTTTCGATTCTTTTTACGACAATTATCTCGGCGCGGTATGCTTGGTGCGCGTTATCGACGGAACGGTCAAGAGCGGCACGCGAATCAGAATGATGCACAAAAACAAAGAATTCGATTGCGTGGAAGTAGGCATTTTCGCGCCCGAAATGCAACCTAAAGACAGCCTTAGCGCCGGCGAAGTAGGCTACGTTTGCGCGTCTATAAAAAACGTCGAAGACACCGCCCCAGGCGACACGATAACCGACGCGGCGCTTCCCACCGCGCAGCCTTGTCCGGGCTACAAACCCGTTATGCCGGTAGTGTATTGCGGCATTTTTCCCGTCGACGGATCGAGATACAACGAGCTTAAGGACGCTCTCGAAAAGCTTAAACTTTCCGACGCGGCGCTGTTTTTCGAGCCCGAGGTATCCACGGCGCTCGGATTCGGCTTTCGTTGCGGATTCTTGGGACTTTTGCACATGGAAATAATCGAGGAGCGGCTCGAGCGCGAATTTAACCTCGATCTTATCACGACCGCCCCGAGCGTAAATTACAAGGTAACCAAGACGGACGGCGAAACGCTTACGGTGACGAATCCGAGCAACCTTCCGCCCACCGTCGAGATAGAGAGGATTGAGGAGCCTTACGTCAAGGCGTTTATTTACACGCCGCCGGAGTATATCGGCTCGATAATGGAACTTTGTATGGACAAGCGCGGCGAGTACGTCGATATGGTGTACTTAGAAAAAACCCGCGTCAAAATGGAGTTCGATATCCCGCTCAACGAGATAGTTTTCGACTTTTTCGACGGACTCAAGAGCCGTACGCGCGGCTATGCGAGCCTCGATTACGAAATAAGCGGCTACAAAGAGAGCGCGCTCGTAAAACTCGATATATTGCTAAACAACGAAGTTTGCGACGCGCTGTCTATCATCGTTCATCGCGACAAGGCGTACGCGCGCGGCAGAGCGCTCGCCGAAAAGCTCAAGGAAGTCATACCCCGCCAGCTTTTCGAGATCCCGATCCAGGCGGCTATCGGCGGCAAAGTCATCGCTCGCGAGACTGTCAAGGCGCTTCGCAAAGACGTGCTCGCCAAGTGTTACGGCGGCGACATAACGCGCAAAAAGAAGCTTTTGGAGAAGCAGAAAGAAGGCAAAAAGCGTATGCGCCAGATAGGTTCGGTCGAAATACCGTCCGAGGCGTTTATGTCTGTGCTCAAGATAGATACCTGATGGACAAGGGGCTTGGAATATATATCCATATCCCGTTTTGCAAGCGCAAATGCGACTATTGCGCTTTCGTTTCGCAATGCGATTTTTCGCTCGAAAAACGGTATATCGAAGCGCTGTGCCGCGAGATCCGCGAGCGCGGAACGCCCGATACGGTCACTACCGTTTACGTAGGAGGCGGCACGCCGTCGTCGATAGAGAGCGGTCGGCTTTGCGAAGTTTTCGATTGCTTGCGCGCCTCTTTCACTTTTTCGACCGATTGCGAGATAACGGTCGAGGCAAATCCCGAAAGCGTGACGGAAGACTTTTGCGGAGCAATAAAAAAAAGCGGAGTAAACCGCGTAAGTTTAGGACTTCAGTCGAGCGACGACGAGATACTGAAGAGCATAGGCAGAATACACCGCGCCTCGGACTTTCCGAAGGCTGTTGACAGACTGCGAAATGTCGGCATAACTAATATCTCGGGCGATATAATTCTCGGCTTGCCCGGTCAGGATGAGGCAAAAGTCCTTCGCGACGCGGATTTTTTAATGAGCGCGAACGTAAAGCATATTTCCGCTTACGCGCTCCAGGTAGAGGAAGGAACGCCGTTGTTTAAGCGCGGAGCAAAGGTCGATCCCGACTATCAGGCGGACTTGTACGACGCTTTTTACTCGCGTATCTCCCGCGGCGGCTTTGTTCGCTACGAAGTCAGCAATTTCGCCGTTCCCGGCTACGAGAGCCGACACAACCTCAAGTATTGGATCCGCGCCCCGTACCTCGGTTTCGGCGCGGCGGCGCATAGTTTTTACGACGGCAAACGCGGGTACAACACGTCCGACGTTCGCGCGTACTGCGACGGTAAACGCGACTATACCGAGACGGTTCTTTCCGCCGCCGACTTAAGAGAAGAGCGTATCATGCTCGCCCTTCGCACCGTTTACGGACTTGATTTAGCGGAATACGAGCGTAGTTGCGGCGAAAATTTACTCGTTTCCAAGTCAAAGGAGATCGACCGTCTTTTGCGCGGCGGTTTTATCGAAATCGAGGGCGGCGCCCTTCGCGCCACGGACAAGGGCTTTTACGTCCTGTCATCCATCATCACGGAGCTTATATAATGGAAAAAGACGACAAACTCACCGAAGAAGAAAAGAAGAAAAAAGCGCAGGAGATCTTACGCAAACTCAAAGAAGACAAACGCAAAAACGACAAGTACTTTGAGTTTTATGATGATGTTAAGGATCGGACTCGCGGCCACGAAGACTGGTGATTCGCCGCCAATAAACATCGTGATGCTTTGTCAAACAACTCCCGACTTCGGGTTACGTACG
>CACZPH010000029.1 GCA_902783025.1 uncultured Eubacteriales bacterium
CGGTTGAGAAACCGCCAACTTGACTTGCTTCCTTACGTAACCTTTCGGTTACATAATAATTATATGTCAAGAAAGTATGTTTGTCAATCGGAAAAGGAAAAATATGAAAACTTTTAAGTTTATTTTAGTCGTATAGCCTTGCAGTGCGAAAATCTCGACCCGCCCTTATTTCGTCCGCGAAAATTTCGCTGATTGGGTGCAGTAATTATTAAGCGGCGAAAAACTTCTTCGAATTATCTTTACAATTATCAAACGAAAAAACCGACGTAGTAAAACGCCGGTTTTTTTACTGTTCTTTGTCTTTCTCTTTTTATCCTTATGTCATTTTGAGCGTAGCGAAGAATCTTCGGACTTGAATTATTGTACCGCAAAGGCAAAATACAGTACCCGAACTCTTACCGTTCTCGTTAGTCAGCCCGCGGGGGCTCCCCGTATTTTCCCGTAAGGGAAAAATTCATGCGGCGGAGCCGAAATTCACTTGCCCGAAAGGGCAAAACTCATTTTGTGACAGCAAAAATTCATTGAGGCTTCCTTTCTCCCTATGTCAGCCCGCGGGGGCTCCCCGCTGTCATCAAGTTTTTTCGTCTGCTCGCGCACGTGCGCGTAGCAATATAACAGCGCGCCCGGGCGGGAAGAAAAACGTTTTCACGATATTTTCATTTTTTTTCTTGATTTTTTTACGAAAATGTGTTGACAAATGTTTTTTTGGGGATTATAATATTAGCAGTCAAACGTTAAGAGTGCTAATGCTTGACTCAAAAGAGTGCCAAAATCACAAGGAGGTCCGCGATATGGGAATTTCGGCGAGAAAAGAGAAAATTCTTCAGGCGGTAGTCGACAGTTATATTGTCAGCTGCGAGCCTATTTCGAGTTCGGTAATTCAGAGCAATTATCTGCCCGATCTTTCCAGCGCGACGATACGTAACGAACTTGCGACGCTCGAAGAGCTCGGCTATCTCGAACAGCCGCACACTTCGGCGGGCAGGATCCCGACGGCGGAGGCTTACAGGCTTTACGTCGACAAGCTCATGCCCAAGCGCAAACTCAGCCGCAGCGAACTCAACATTGTCAAACAGTATTTCAATCACAAGATGACCGAGATCGACGAGATCTTGCGCAGTACGGCAAAGGTAATAAGCGAAATAACAAATCTTACTTCGCTTGCCGTTATTCCCAACGTAAAGGACGCGCAGATCAACGACGTAAAGATAGTCAAGCTTACTTCGAATACGGCGCTCGTAATAATCGTAACGAATTTAGGCGTACTTCGCGACAGCATGGTGGAACTCGGCGAGGACTTTTCGGAAGAATATTTCTTCGCGGCGTCCAAGTTTATCGGTCAGGCGTTCAAGGGGCACACGTTCAAGGAATTTACCAACGTCGACAAGATAGTCAAGGACGTAAAGAGCGAATACAAGAAGCTTTTTGACGCGATATTCAAGCTTATCAAGAATTACGCGGTAGACGGAATGCCGTTCGACGTGGCTATCGAGGGCAGTTCGAAACTTTTGCAGCAGCCCGAGTATTCCAACGTCGAGAAAGCGAAGCAAATGCTCGAGTTTATCGAGACGAAAGACAAACTCATGCCGCTCGTCAAGAAAGACGGCGCGCCCGAAGATATGCGCCTTAACGTGCGTATCGGCAAGGTAGGCGGCGGCGAAACTTCGCCCGAATGCGCGGTAGTTACGGCAAGTTACTCGGTAAACGGCGTCAATATCGGCGACGCGGGCGTAATAGGACCTATCCGAATGGACTACTCGAAAGTCGTCTCCGTGCTCGATTATATCGGCAAGACGATTTCGGATCTTAACGAAGAAAAACCCAATCTTAATAATCCGGAGCAAGACAAAAAATGAAAAAAGACAAGAAAATCCAACCGCAGACCGAAGAAGAAGTAAAGGTTGCCGATGCGGAAAAAAACGTGGACGAGAGCAAGGAAGCGCCTGCCGGCGACGGCGAAAAAGCCGAAGCTAAGGATATTTCGCTCGAGGACATTCTCAAGAAAATGGCTCAGCTCAAGTCCGACGCCGAAGAGCAAACCAAGCTCGCCGCAAAGGAAAAGGAGCGCGCCGACGACATGACCAAGGCGGCGCAGACGTTACGCGCGGATTTTGACAATTACCGACGCAGAGTGCGAGAAGAGAGCGTCAAGGACCGCGAAAAAGGACAGATAGACGTAATAGAGAGCGTGATCCCCGTGCTCGACGCGGTAGATCAGGCGATAGGCATGATAGCGGACGACAACGTCAAGAAAGGCGTGGAGATGATCCGCGCGCAGCTTATCGGTCTTCTTACCAAATACAACGTAGAAGAGATCGAGGCGAAAGGACTCGATTTCGACCCGAAGTATCACGAGGCGATAATGCAGACCGAAGGCGACGGCACCAATGCCGGCAAGGTCAGCGACGTATTCCAAAAAGGCTACAAACTGGGCGACAGAATTATCCGTCCCGCCAGAGTAATAGTATTCAAATAATTTGCAAAAAAACGGAGGTATATATATTATGAGCAAAATTATAGGTATCGACTTAGGAACGACCAATTCGTGCGTAGCTGTTCTCGAAGGCGGAGAACCCGTCGTTATTCCCAACAGCGAAGGCGCGAGGACTACCCCGTCCGTAGTGGGCTTTGCCAAAGACGGCGAAAGACTCGTAGGACAGGTTGCTAAACATCAGGCGGTTGCCAACCCCGAAAAGACCGTTATTTCGATCAAGCGCGACATGGGCAGCGACCGCAAAGTAAAAATCGACGACAAGCAGTATTCGCCGCAGGAAATTTCCGCGATGATACTTTCCAAGCTTAAATCCGACGCGGAAGCGTATTTGGGCGAAAAGGTTACCGACGCGGTAATCACCGTTCCCGCATACTTTACCGACTCCCAGCGTCAGGCGACCAAGGACGCGGGCAGAATCGCCGGACTCGACGTAAAGAGAATAATCAACGAACCCACCGCGGCGGCGCTCGCTTACGGACTCGATAAGGCAAAGGACAAAAACCAGAAGATTTTCGTTTACGACTTAGGCGGCGGCACGTTCGATATTTCCATTCTCGAAATAGGCGACGGCGTCATCGAAGTTCTCGCGACCGCGGGCAACAACAGGCTCGGCGGCGACGACTTCGATCAGAGGATCATGGACTATCTCGTAGACCAGTTCAAGCGCGACAACGGCGTGGATCTGAGCAAAGACCGTATGGCTATGCAAAGACTCAAAGAAGCGGCGGAAAAGGCGAAGATCGAACTTTCCACTCTCAACAACACCAAGATCAGTCTTCCCTTTATCTCTATGGGCGCAAGCGGTCCGTTGCATCTTGACTACGATCTTTCCAAGGCGAAATTCGAGGCGCTTATTTCCGACCTCGTAGAGCAGACCGTAACCCTTACCAAGAAGGCGCTTTCGGACGCAAATCTTACCACCGACAAACTCGACAAAGTCGTTCTCGTAGGCGGTTCGACTCGTGTTCCGTGCGTAGTCGAGGCGGTAAGAAGAGTATCCGGCAAAGAGCCGTTTAAGGGCATCAACCCCGACGAATGCGTCGCTATCGGCGCGGCTATTCAGGGCGGCGTGCGCGGCGGCGAAGTAAAAGACGTGCTTCTTCTCGACGTAACGCCCCTTTCGCTCGGCATCGAGACCATGGGCGGCGTATTTACCAAGATAATAGACCGCAACACGACCATTCCCACCAAGAAATCGCAGATATTCTCGACCGCGGCGGACAATCAGCCGTCCGTAGACATCCACGTTCTTCAGGGCGAAAGACCTATGGCGGCGGACAACAAGACTTTGGCGCGTTTCGAACTTTCCGGCATCGCGCCCGCGCCCAGAGGCATTCCGCAGATCGAAGTAACTTTCGATATCGACGCCAACGGTATCGTTCACGTGTTCGCTAAGGACAAGGGCACCGGCAAGGAACAAAACGTCACGATCACCGCGTCGTCCAACCTTTCGGAAGACGATATTCAGAAGGCTATCAAGGACGCGGAAAAATTCGCGGAAGAGGACAACAAGCGTAAGCAGCTCGTCGACACCCGCAACCAGATCGATATGCTCGTATTCCAGGTAGAAAAGGCGCTCGGCGAAAACGGCGACAAGATCTCCGCGGAAGACAAAACCAAGCTCGAAGAAGCGGTCAAGAAAGCCAAGGAAGACATGAAGTCCGACGATCTCGATACGCTCAAGAAGGCTAACGAAGACCTTTCTAAGGCGTCGCAGGAAGTATTTACGAAACTTTATCAGCAGCAGCAAGCGGCGGGACAAAACGCCCAGGGCGATCCCGGCGCAGGCAATAACAACGGCGGAGACAACGTTGTAGACGCCGAAGAAGTATAATTTTCGGAGAAAAAATGGCAAAATCGTATTACGACGTCCTCGGCGTATCCAAAGACGCGTCCGAGGACGAGATCAAAAGCGCGTACAGGAAACTCGCGCGCCAATATCATCCCGACCTGCATCCCAACGACGCCGCGGCGGCTGAAAAATTCAAGGAGATATCCGAGGCGTACGACACGCTCAGCGATCCCCAGAAGAAGGCCGCTTACGACAATCCCAACCCCTTCGGCGGCGAAGGCGGATTCGGGGGCTTCGGCGGCGGCTTCGACGGCGGCGACATTTTCGGCGACATATTCAATATGTTTTCGGGAGGCAGTCGCGGCGGCAGAACGAGCCGGCGCGGAGCGGATCTGCAGGAAAACGTCACGCTTACTTTCGAGGAGGCGGCTTTCGGCGCGGCTAAAGAGATCCATATCACGCGTAACGAACCTTGCGCGTCATGCAAAGGAACCGGCGCGAGAGGCGGCACGGAATTTTCGACCTGTTCGGCTTGTAACGGCTTAGGAAGAATCAGAGTGGCGCAAAACACGCCCTTTGGAAGAGTGACCACCGAGAGACCTTGCAGCGCCTGCCGCGGCACGGGAAAAATCATCAAGACGACCTGCCCGGACTGCTCCGGCAGAGGCGTAAACCGCCGCAACGTAACGCTCAAAGTCAATATTCCCGCCGGAGTCGAGGACGAAAACATCCTTACCGTTCGCGGCGAGGGCGAAAAAGTCGCGAGCGGCGACAACGGCAATTTACTTATCGTTCTGCGCGTGCTTCCGCACAAGATATTCAAGCGCAGAGGCGCGGATCTTTACCTTGACTACCCGATCTCGTTCGCTCAGGCGATACTCGGCGACAAAATAAACGTTCCCACGCTCAAGGGCGGCAGTTTTTCTTACACGGTACCCGAAGGCACGCTCAGCGGTTCGACGGTCAGACTTCGCGGTCAAGGCATAACGACCAAGCGCGGCACGGGCGATATGTATCTTACTCTTATCGTCGATATGCCCAAGAAACTTTCGCGTACTCAGCGCGACGCCATAAAGAAACTTGCCGACGATATCAAAGAAGATCAGTACGACAAAATCAAGGAATTCAACCGCAAAAAGCAATAAAACCCGCAATAAAGGCAACGTTAATACGCGTTGTCTTGTTTGCGTTATATAAGGAGAAATATGCGATACGTTCAGGTCACCGTGACGACGACGAGTTACGGAAGCGATTATATATCGTATCTTTTGGAAGAATACGGCTCTCAAGGTACGTCCATTACCGATCTTAACGACGTAAAGAGCGTGCTGAGCAGCAAGGAAAGTTGGGATTACGTCGACGAGAGTATTTTATCCTTGAGCGACGAGCGCGTTTTCGTGCGCGGATTTTTCGACGAGGGCGTCGATCTTAACGGTTTGCTCGAAAAAATCGAGAAGATCGACAGGAGTTTACTCGATTTCGGCCCGCTCGAAGTACATACCGATATCATCGATTCGCTCGATTGGGAAAACGAATGGCGCAAGTATTACAGCCCGATCAAACTCGGCGGCGTAGTCGTCGTTCCCGCGTGGCAGAAGTACGACGGCAAAGAAACGCAGGTGCTTATCGAGCCCGGAATGGCTTTCGGCACCGGAAATCACGAAACGACTTCGATGTGTATTTCCCTTTTGCAAGACTTCGACCTAAGAGGCAAAACGGTCGCGGACGTAGGCTGCGGCAGCGGAATACTCGGCGTTACCGCGCTGAAGCTTGGCGCTAAGACGTGCTATTTTAACGACGTTGACGCGCAAGCAATCAAGTCTACCGACGAAAATTTGCGGCTCAACGGCATTTCGGAAGGTTTCGAACTCGTTTGCGGCGATCTCGTCCTTACCGACAAAGCGGACGTAGTCGTGGCTAACATCACGGCGGACATACTGCTCAGACTTTGCGAAAAACTTCGCACGCTTTTGCGTAAAGGCGGCGTAGTGATAATAAGCGGCATAATCCACGCC
Organism: uncultured Eubacteriales bacterium; assembly: GCA_902783025.1. Classification (GTDB taxonomy): domain Bacteria; phylum Bacillota; class Clostridia; order Christensenellales; family Pumilibacteraceae; genus RUG12826. Next base: position 6,302 of record CACZPH010000029.1, read on the forward strand.
CGCGCCGAAGAAGTAAAGAGCGAATACGGCAAGTACTTTGATATTATCAAGATAGTGAAAAAAGGCGAGTGGCAGGCTATGTCGCTCAAGAAGAGAGTATGAGGAAAATTTTCGTCACGAGTATAGACGGCTCGCGCGTTACTCTTACGGGCGACAGCCACGCGCACCTTGCTTACGCGCTTCGATCCCGCGTGGGAGACGAGGTTATTTTGTGCTGCGACAAAATCGACTATACCTGCCGCATAACGTCCATAACGAAGACCGAAACGCGGCTCGAAGTTCTCTCTTTTAATGCCGTTGACACCGAGCCGAAGACGCAAATTACGCTGTTTTTCGCGCTTCTTAAGGGCGATAAAAACGACTTTGTGATCCAGAAATGCACGGAGCTCGGCGCAAGCGAATTCGTGCCGTTTGTCAGCCGTAACTGCGAGCGCGGCGCTCAGTCGATAAAGAAAGAGCGGCTCAGTAAAATCGCCGAAGAGGCGGCAAAGCAATGCGGAAGAGGCTATGTTCCCAAGGTAAACGATCCTATCGGTTTTGACGACGTGGTAAGCGCGCTCGGCGCGTTCGATCTCGTCGTTTTTCCTTACGAAAAGGCAGATAAACCTGATCTTAAGAGCTTTTTGCGCTCCGTATCGGGCGAAAAAGTCGCCGTAATTGTGGGGAGCGAGGGCGGTTTTACCGACGAAGAAGCGGCGCTCTTGTCCGCCGCCGGCGTAACGCCGGTTACGCTCGGAAAACGCATTATGCGAGCCGAAACCGCGTCCGTCGCCGTGCTTTCCGCGCTGACTTACGAATTCGGCGAGTGGGAGAAGTAGTATGGATTTCGTAGTTTTTTCACTCGGTTGCAGGGTAAATCAATGCGAGGGAATGTCCATGATAAGTAAGCTTACCGAGCGCGGCTTTACCGCGACGGACAAGCTCGTCAAGGCGGATTATTACATACTCAACACCTGCTCCGTGACCGGCGAAGCCGACAGAAAATCCAGACAGGCGGTGGCTAGGGCTAAGGCGCTCAATCCCGCCGCCGAAGTCTTCGTTTGCGGCTGTTCGAGCCAGAACTCCCCCGAGCCTTTCGAGCAAAAAGACGGCGTTATTTCGGTGTCGGGCGTAGGCGGTAAAATGGACTTTTTGGACAAAATAACCGCATACGTATCGCGCGAAAGGGATTTTTCGCGTTGTTTTATCGCGCCTCTTCCGACTTCTTACGAAGATTACGCCTTGCCCGCTCTTACCCAAAGCCGCGCTTTTATCAAGGTGCAGGACGGGTGCGACAATTTTTGCTCGTATTGCGTTATTCCGTATCTGCGCGGACGGAGCAGATCGAGGAGCATCGATTCTATATTTACCGAAGCGAAAGCCCTCGAAGACAAAACCCGCGAAATAGTCGTTACCGGCATCAACGTTTCGGCGTACGGCGCGGATATCGGTTCGTCGCTTTGCGAATTGGTCGATTCTCTCGGCGCGCTTAAGATCCGCAAGCGTTTCGCCTCGCTGGAGTGCAACGTCATAACCCCCGAACTTTTGGAAAAAATGCGGAATAGCGGCTGGTGCGACTCGTTCCATCTTTCCATGCAGAGCGGCAGCGACGGAGTGCTCAAGCGCATGAACCGCCATTACACGAGCGCGGAGTACCTCGGCAAAATAGCGCTTATCCGCTCGGTTTTCCCCGACGCGGGCATAACCACCGACGTTATCGCGGGTTTTAGCGGCGAAACGGAAGAGGAATTTAACGAAACGCTGAAAACTTGCAAGGCGGCGCGCTTTGCCGATATGCACGTTTTTCCGTATTCCGAACGCAAGGGCACGGCGGCGGCGAAACTCACGCAAGTGCCCGTACCGGTAAGAAAAGAGCGCGCCCGTAAGCTTATTGAGCTTGGCAAAACTTTACGAAGCGAGTTTTTGGCGGGCCAAAAAGGCAAAACGCACGAAGTATTTATCGAAGAGAGCGCGGGCGAATACAACGTAGGGTACACGGATAATTATATCAAAGTGTATTGCGCCGCAGAGAAAGGAAGTTTAGTCAAAATTACCGTCGCGGACGAATTCGCGGACGGAGTAAAAGGAGAAATATTATGAAAGATTGCGTATTTTGTAAGATAGACGCGGGCGAGATCCCGTCGCCCAAAGTGTACGAAGACGAGGACTTTTTCGTTATTCGCGACATCGAACCCAAGGCAAAAGAGCATTTTTTGGTAATTCCGCACGAGCATTACAAGCTTTTAGCCGACCTTAACGCCGAGCGCGCCGAAACGCTTAAGCGCGTTTTCGCCAAGATCCCGAAGGTAGCCGAAAAACTCGGACTTACAAACGGATACAGGCTTGTGATCAACCAGGGCGACGACGCGGGACAGACCGTGCCTCACCTTCATATCCACCTGCTCGGCGGTCAGCCTCTCGACTTTCCGCATTTTTAATAATAACCTTTTTTCCGCATTTTGACCGCAAAACAGTTGACAAAGCGAAAACAAACATTTATAATAATCGCGTAAAACAGAGTTCGGTGAACAAAGGTGGTGTTATAGATGTCCAGCATCAAAGTCGGAGAAAACGAATCTTTCGAGAGCGCTCTTAAGAGATTTAAGAAGAAGTGCCAGAGAGACAACATCATGGGCGATCTTCGTCGCAAAGAGCAGTACGAGAAGCCTTCCGTTCGCCGTAAGAAAAAGGCCGAAGCGGCAAGAAAACGTTCGAAGAACTAACCGGAATTACCCGTTCGTAAATCATTTTGCGGACGGGTAATTTTGCATTTTGAAAAGAAAAGAAAAACGTTTGACGGTATACGGCTTAGCTTGAGCCTTCGACCTTTCGGAAATACCGTTTTTTCTTGTTTTTATATGGAGAAACGCAAAAATGTGTGAAAAACGTCAAAAAAAGCGCCCGCTTTTCGTGTTTGCGGGCCAGTCCAATATGATGGGCGCGGCGGTTTATCCGCCTACGGAAAAACTTGATATCGGGGACAGCTACGAATACAAGCACAAACCGAGACGCTTCGGGGCAAAACACGGCGATTTTACTTTAGCGAATTTTGACTGCGGCGAATTTTCGTACTATGATCTTTCCGCCGCGTATCCCGACGGAAAAGAAGGCAAAAGCACGCTTAATCATTACTGGAACAACACGTATTTTTGCCCGGCTATGTGCAACTTAAGATCCGACGAAGAGAAGAGCGTAACGCCTTTCGTGGATTTTAGCGAGAGCGATTACGTTCCCGGCCCGTCTACGCCGCCGTACTTTGCCGCCGAGTGGGAAAAACTCGGCAACAAATGCGCGTATATCCACGTAGCCAAGGGCGCGGCTCCGATAACGCACTTTCTTATCGATCACGATCCGAGCGATCCCAAGGCTTTCGCGGCAGCTGATTATTTTCGCGCTAAGGTAAGGGATTTTTTCGCCGACGCGAGCGAGAAATTCAAGGACGAAGACACCTCGGACAGGGTTTTCGTATGGCTTCAGGGCGAATCCGACGTAAGCCTGAGCCGGGAGTCTTACGAAAGCAAACTTTGCGAACTGTACGACGAAGTATTCGCCTTGGGCTGCAATTATTTCTTTATTATCCGCGTAGGATACTGGGGCGACGAGCGGATTCGCAATATCATCAGGGCGCAGGAAGACTTTTGCCGCACGCGCGAAAACGCGTATATAATCACCCGCGCTTGTTCGTTTATGCCGTTTTTCGGTCAGGACGAGAGCAAGTGGTTTATATCTCCGCCCTCGGAGGAGTACCGCGAGTGCCGCGACAGCTTTTTCGGCTTTCCCAATCAGCACGTCAACGCCAAAGGACACGCTTTGATAGCGAAAAGACTTGCGCAAAACGCCGAAAGAGTGCTTAACGAAAATTTACCGCCCGAGATCGAGGAGGAAAACGTAAAAGGGATATAAAACAGTACCGCGCCGTATTTTTTGACTAAAAAAATTGATTTTTGTCGAATATCGTCATTGATAAAACCTGGCAGTTTTATAGTGATATAATACAAGTACAGGAGGCAGAAATGAAAGAATACAGCGAACTGAAAAAACGCGCCCTTTTGGCAAAGCACAGGCTCAAAATGGGCTATTGGCAAAAACTCCTCAAGGAGAGGAACGATCTTATATCTCTCGGAGGCAATACGGTCGAAGCGAGACTTCGCGCGGACGAAGCGAGACGGCAGAAATACAGCCGCGACAATCTGCGTTTCGTAGATATCGACAGGGCAAAGGACGAGGAAGAGCTTTACCGTAAAGTATGCGCGATACTCGACGAGGACGAAGACGTCATAAATCCGATAGGCAAACTTATCGACGAAGACAAGTACGCCAAAATGGATCCGATGGCAAAGCAAAAGTACGTTTTGTACTTATCCAAGAAATATCGCGAAATGCGCGACAGATACTATCTCGAAAAGATGAAAACCTGTTGACTATTTCGCGGAATTTTGATACAATAAACGGACGGAGATATTATATTTATATAATACCCGCCCGTTTTTCTTGATTTATGGCAGTAGATTTATCACAACTTAACGACGAACAGCGCGCGCCCGTGCTCGATACCGAAGGCGCGGTTTTGGTGACGGCGGGAGCGGGGAGCGGCAAAACGCGCCTGCTTACCTACCGCGTGGCGCACGTAATAGAAGACCTGGGAGTCGCGCCGTACAACGTTCTCGCTCTTACCTTTACCAACAAGGCGGCGGGCGAAATGAAAGACAGGCTCGACAGAATGGGCGTAGGCGACGGCGTGTGGGTGTTTACTTTCCACGCTCTTTGCGTACGTATTTTGCGTAAATACGCCGAAAAAGTCGGCTACGGATCCAACTTTACGATTTACGACGATTCCGAGCAGACGTCGGTCGTCAAGAAAATACTCAAGGACAAGGAACTCGAAGACGAAGACCTTACTCCGGCGTTTATTCTCGACCGCATATCCGAAGCCAAGAGTAACGGCAAAGATCCCGACGAGTACGAAAAGACCTTCAGGTTTTTGCCAAACGTTTCCGTCATCTCGGAGATTTACCGCGAATACGAGATACGGCTCAAAAAAAATAACGCGATGGACTACGACGATCTTCTCAACAACGCTCTCAGGCTTCTCGTGAGCGACGAGGAGGCTCGCGAATACTACCAAAATAAATTCCGCTATATTTTTATCGACGAATTTCAGGACACCAACACGGTGCAGTACGAGATAGCGCGCATACTTTCGGCGAAATGGGGCAATATTTTTGCCGTAGGCGACGAAGATCAGTCGATATACGGCTGGCGCGGCGCGAATTTCAAAAATATTTTCAATTTCCGCGAAGACTTTGTGGGTTGCCGCACATACAAACTCGAACGCAATTATCGTTCTTCCAAGCGCATTATTTCGCTTGCCAACAAGGTGATCAAAAACAATACCGAACGCCTTGACAAAAACTTATGGACGGATAACGCGGACGGTAAGCCGATAGCGTTTTTTATGGCTCAATCCGACAAAGCCGAAGTCGATTACGTTATCGAAAACATCAACAAACTCGTTTCCTTCGAGGGGTACGACAAAAAAGATATCGCTATTTTAATGCGAATAAACGCGCTTTCGCGTTTGTTCGAGCAGAAATTTATACAGTACGGCGTGGCGCATAAGATCTTCGGCGGCTTCAAATTCTTCGACCGCAAGGAGATCAAGGACGTTTTGGCGTACCTTAAGGCGCTTGACAACCGCGAGGACGAAGAGTCGCTTTTGCGCGTGATAAACTTCCCTCGCCGGGGAATAGGCGACGCGACGGTAGCGCAGCTTCGTAACTACTCGTACGTCAGCGATCGGACTTTGTATGACGTGATACGCAATATAGAGACCAACGACGATCTTCCCGCCGCCGTTATCAAGAAAGTTTTGCCGCTCTCTAACGTTTTGCAGTGTCTTGAAAACGCGGTGGAGGCTGAATACAAGCCCTCCGAACTTACTAGGTACCTGTGCAAAGTCGCGGGGATCAAGGCTGTTTATGAGGACAATACCGACGAAAACAACGAAAAACGCATGAATATCCGCGAACTCGTACGAAGCATGGAAGAGTACGAGCAAGACAA